>JALTZE010000192.1:2999-12850 GCA_027051315.1 Micavibrio sp. | reverse complement strand
GTTCAGGACTTTTTAAAACATCAATCAAACTGCTAACTCCTTAAGCGAAACTGTAATAAGTTTACTCAATTCTATATTATCCTGATTTTTACCCATTTTTTCTTTAGCGGCAAGCACTGCCTTGTACGCCTCTGTACGCGCATACCCTAAGTTAACAAGAGCCGATACAGCATCATTATCAATAGATTTATCAGCTTCCCTTCCAAAAGTAGTCCCAGAATCAGTCTTTGAAACTATTTTTGTAGATAAATCATTACCAGAAACAGCAATATTTCCAATTTTATCTTTTAACTCAGTAATAATTCTTGAAGCAATCTTACCACCAATTCCATTTGCCTTTGTCAAAGAAGCCTTATCACCCGATGCTATGATGAACCCTATCTCATCAGGTGGACAAGCAGATAACAAAGCCATAGCACCTTTTGCACCAACTCCTTGCACCCCTGTTAACATTTTGAACCAGTTTTGCTCCGCCTTATCATAAAAACCATATAAATGAATATGGTCTTCACGTACATGTGTTTCTATCCATAAACTAACCAAATCCCCCTGACTACCTATTAAAGATAACGTGCGACTACTTGTAAAAGCCAAATAACCAACACCATTTACATCAATAATAATATTATCAATAGATTTAGCATCAATAATTCCCTTTAATTTTGCAATCATGCACCCCCCCTTCTAACCTTTTCGGCAGTAGCTTCATGATTAGCATGACACACAGCCACAGCCAATGCATCAGCTTCATCTTCGGAAATAACTCCAGAAGTATTGGGCAATAAACGTCTAATCATCATTCCTATTTGTTTTTTTTCTGCATGACCAGTACCAACAATTGATTTTTTAACAAGAGTAGCAGAATATTCCCCAACACAAAGCCCCTCTCTAGCAGGAGCAACTATAGCAACACCACGCGCAAAACCCAACTTCAAAGCAGATGCGGCATTTGAATTTACAAATGTTTCTTCAATCGCGGCACTATCGGGAGCATATTTTCTAACAATTTTTGTTAGCTCAAAATCAATTCTAGACAACCTAACATACAAAGCTTCACTAGCCTTGCTTTTAATTAACCCAGAGGCAACATAAGACAAGCTATTCCCATCAAGCTCTATAACTCCCCAACCTGTCTTTACTAATCCTGGGTCAATACCTAAAATTCTCATGAAAGAAGCTTCTCCATAATCTCATCATCACATTCAAAATTAGTTGTAACATTTTGCACATCATCATTATCTTCTAAAACATCGATAAGTTTTAGAATTTTTGCAGCTATATCCTCGTTAACTTCAGTCGAAACATTAGGTTTCCAAATAAGCCCCGACCTTACTGCATCTCCGAATTTTTCTTCCATAACGGCTTTTACTGCTGCAAAATTTTCAACTGTCGTATAAATTTCATGCCCTTCATCAGAAGATTCAACATTATCAGCCCCTGCCTCTACTGCTGCTTCAAATACATCATCATCACTTGCAATATCTTTGTTATATACAATCTCGCCACATCTATCGAACATAAAACTAACAGAATTAGTTTCACCAAGATTCCCACCACATTTAGAAAAAGCAGAACGCACTTCTGATGCTGTTCTGTTCCTATTATCAGTAAGAGCCTCAACAATAACAGCAACTCCTCCCGCACCGTAACCTTCATATCTTACTTCTTCATAATCAGCATTATCACCACCACCTACACCACTTTGAATCGCTTTTTTAATACGCTCATTAGGCATGTTAACGCTACGCGCATTTGCGATAGCAAGCCTAAGTCTAGGATTCATATCTGGGTCTTCCCCATGAAGCTTGGCTGCTATTGTTATTTCTCTACCTACTTTGGTAAAAATCTTAGCTCTTTTAGCATCTTGCGCACCTTTTCTGTGCTGTATATTTTTAAATTTTGAATGACCTGCCATTTTTTTCTCATATCGTTAATTATTAATTATTTTATCGCATGGTAATTTTTATTAGCATAAAAGCAAGATTTTACTATAGAATCGCATTAGTTAATTGTGGAACTAGGAATAGTTATACTATACAATATTATTGAATCATTTTTTGTAAATTTGGTGTTAAATGGCTTATGATTTTGGAAATATAACTATATTAGTAGTCGAAGATAACCAGCCAATGTTGGATATAACAAAATCTTTGTTACTTACTTTTGGCGTCGGTCAAGTAATCGGTGCAAAAGATGGCGAAGTTGGATTCGAAAAATACAAACAACATAATCCTGATATTATCATAGCTGATTGGATGATGAAACCTGTGGACGGAATATCACTTACCAGAAGAATAAGAAACGACCCTTCAAGCCCAAACCAATATGTTCCAATAATATTAATGACAGGATTTAGCGAAAAAAAGAGAGTTTTGCAGGCAAGAGATTCTGGCGTAACAGAGTTCCTTGTAAAACCCTTTAATGCCAAAGACTTATATAGGAGAATAGTACAGATAGTCGAACGCCCTAGACAATATGTTAAAAGCGTTGATTTTTTTGGTCCAGATAGAAGAAGGAAAAAAGATAATAGCTATAAAGGACCTTTTAAACGTGAAACAGATATTTTTGGTGATGAGGCACAGCCACAACCAATACCAGCTGAGCTAGTAAACAGACCTAAAGTAAAAGATAGTGAATCCCGCTCACCTCACTTGGTTATGAAAAAGTTAATTGAAGAAGAAAAAGAGAATAAATAAAAAATATGACAGAACATTTTAACCAAATACCAAAAAGAAAAGCCGAATTTATAAAACCACCTAATAATCTGAAAAAGAAGGTAGGTTCAGGTGGATTAAGTGATAATATTCTTAATAAAGCCCAAGCTCTGCTTGAAAAAAATACTATAGATTTTCAACCCCTTGCCGAAATGTATCTTAACTCTATCATGAAAGGTATAGATAATGCCAAAAATGCTCCTCCCGACAGTGATACAGAAGCATTAATAGCCCAAATTCTATACCCTGCAGTTCAACTTAAAGCAAATGGCGGTATGTTTCATTATAATCTGGTTACAAAAATGGCCGATAAATTCGTGCAATTTATGGAAGTAATAGAAAAACCAGATATAGAAGCCCTAGAAATAGTCTTAGCCTTTCACACAACTATAAGAGCAGTAATTTTAGGAAAAATTAAAGGAGACGGCGGCAGTCATGGTGAAGATTTAATAAGAGCCCTTGATGAGGCCTGTATAAGATATTTTGATAAAAATCCAGACAATATAGACCATCAAGCCCTATAACCAATAATAAAAAAATAATCAGCTCTGCGATAATATTCCACCTATCCTTACAGGTGATATTTTTATCGCTTTACCTGATATATCATCAATTTTTATATATGTACCACAAACTGTTCCCTCACCTGAAGCAGGTGTAAATCTTTCACCAGGCATTCTTCTAAGAAATTTAAAAATAGGAGCTTCGGGCGTATATCCAATAACACCATTATAATCGCCCGTCATACCAGCATCACTTTGAAAAGCCGTACCTTTGGGAAGTATATGGGCATCAGCAGTCGGAACATGTGTATGAGTTCCAACTACTGCCGAAACTCTGCCATCAAGGAAATGCGCCATTGCCATTTTTTCACTGGTAACTTCTGCATGAAAATCAATAAATATCCCTTTAACATTTCCCCCCAAACGATAGTTCTTCAAAAAATTATCAATTTTTCTAAAAGGACAATCAACTGAATACATAAATTCTCTACCCATTAGATTTATAACAAGTAATTTTCCTCCGAAAACATTAAGCTCATAATATCCTTTACCAGGTGAATCATCAGGATAATTTAATGGTCTAATAAGTTTTTTATCCCTACCTATATATACAATTACTTCTCTCTGGCTCCATATATGATTACCAGTAGTAATACAATCTACCCCGATATCATAAAATTCTTTACATATGGATTCTGTAATACCAAAACCATGAGCGGCATTTTCACCATTAACAATCACAGCATCAGGAGAATATTTTTCCTTTATCGTTGTAATATGTTTTTTAAACGCTTCCCTACCTGAACGCCCTACTACATCTCCTATAAAAACAATATTCATACGCTACTTTCTATTTAAAACTTATAATTTCTTTCGAAGTAATAATATAATCCATCTTTTCATCATGCTCTTCTTTAGGAAGTAAGAATAAACATGCCTGTTTTGAATAAGCAATACCAACAATTTCTAAACATTTTTTTCTTTTTCTTAAATCCCTAATAGTACAATCATAATATCCACCACCATAACCAAGCCTATATCCCTTCCTATCAAAAGCAAGCATAGGAACAACAACTATATCAGGCTCTAAAAATTCTGTTTTTTCATCAATAACAGGTTGATAAACGCCATAGCGGGATTCTTCCAACCTATCTTCACCTTGAAATCTTGCAAATTTAAGCTTCCTTGAATCTTCTAAAATAACAGGCAACAAAAAATCACTTATTTCATCCATAATCGGGAAAGTAGTAAGTTCCCTTCCCATCGGCCAGTACAAAGCAATATTTTTACCTCCTGATAAATCAAAATTTTCTTTAAATAATTTACAAACCTCATCAGGAGATTCATCTGATAAATCAATATTATTTCTGCACTTCAAAGCTTCCTGTCTGATTGCCTGTTTATCCACAAAAAGAACTCTCCCAAAAAAAAGGTCAGAGCCGCAAAAGCCGTGTAGCTTAGATATCTTCGCGTGACCCTATTAAATAGGTGGGCGCCATATGTAAGAGATTCCGAACAAATCAGCAATCAAAAACAGGGACAGCTCCCTAGCGAAAAAACATCGGTCGCCGAGATAAATACTATCACAAACTCCGCAGCCCCCCAAAAAAATCTCAGAGGTTAATTAAGGATATATAGTGCAAAACTAACCGTTATGCAATCTTTCAGATATAGAATCTATTCTAGAAGCTAAATGATGTATAGCGTCAGTAATAATCTCTTCATCTTTTTGTGATATAGCATCTCTACTTAACTGAGCAAAAGCGGCATTAGCCTGCCTTAAATTTTCTCTAAGCTCGTATATTTCATCAGCCATAACCAAAGAAGCAAGCATAAGCATATGAGATTCACTGCCACTTGCTCCTGATTTTTTAAGCTCTCTAATTTTATGGTCTATAAAATTTCCTAATTCTAAAACTCTATTTTCCTGACCATCATCACACCCAATACTATAATTTCTTTCATTTATATTTAATGTAACGTCCGCCATTATTAACCTTCCTTAAGTATTTTCTCGACAGTTTCAATAGTCTTATCAAGTTTTTCTTTAACTATATCCTTATCAATCATATTTTCATTAGCATGAAAAGAAGCATCAGAAAACATATCTATTTGCTGATTACAAAGCTGTTTTTCACAATTAATGGATATTTTTTCAAGCTCATCTATCCTTTGATTCAAATAGTTCAATGCACTTTTTATCGATGAAGCCGACATTATTTTAGCCCTCTATATTTAATAAATTAAAATAAAATATAGGTTCACAATAGATATAAACCATTACTCAATAACACAAACACTATTACCCAAAATAATTACTAATTTAAGATGTAAATTACTATTATTTTATACTTTGGTGGAATATTATTGTTTTATATAACCATAGGTCAACATTTTCGGATAACTTAATCACAATTTAAATAAAATATTGACCTAAAAAACTATGCGTGCGAATGTCCAGCTTTAAGGAAAACAAAAAATACGGGTAATAAAGACATGAATATGCCATCAATAAAAATAGAAAATGATAATCAACAATCACCATCTCATAAAGATTTAGCCAATTCAATAAGAGCATTATCAATGGATGCAGTGCAAAAAGCAAATAGCGGACATCCAGGTATGCCAATGGGAATGGCCGATGTAGCAACTGTCCTTTACACAAAATTTCTTAAATTCGATGCATTAAATCCTGAATGGGCGGACAGGGACCGCATGATATTATCAGGAGGACATGGCTCAATGCTTCTATATTCCCTTAACTATCTTACAGGATATGAAAAAGTAACGATAGAACAAATTAAAAATTTCAGACAGCTAGGCGCATTAACAGCAGGTCATCCTGAATTTGAACCAGATGCAGGTATTGAAATGACAACTGGACCTTTGGGACAAGGTATTTCAACATCTATAGGCTTTGCGATAGCAGAAAGAAATTTAAACGCTAAATATGGTGATGAACTTGTAAATCATTACACATATGTATTATGCGGTGATGGTGATTTAATGGAAGGTATCAGTCACGAAGCATGCGCCATTGCGGGTCATATGAAACTATCAAAACTTATCGTTCTTTACGATGATAATGATATAACAATTGATGGAAGTACAGAACTTTCTTTTACCGAAGATACACTCAAACGCTTTGAATCATACGGCTGGGACACACAAAGAGTTGATGGGCATAATCCAGATGAAATAGAAGCAGCAATCAAAAAAGCAAAGCAAACAAATACTCCCAGCTTAATATCATGCAAAACAAAAATAGGCTTTGGCTCTCCTAATAAAGAAGGTACATCGTCATGTCATGGCTCACCACTAGGGGAAGAAGAAATAAAACTAACCAAAGAAAGGCTTGGCTGGGCATATGAACCTTTTGAAATACCTGAAAACATATTATCATACTGGCGCAATATCGGTTCAAAAGGAGCAAAAGAAAGGTCAGAATGGGAAACAAGACTAGAAAATAACAATAATAAAGAAAAATTCTTAAAACAACTTTCAGGAGATTATTCCACCGAAATTGTAGAAAATATAAAACAAGCAAAACAATATTGCTTATCAGAAGAACCAAAATTAGCAACCAGAGCAGCATCAGGAAAAACACTTGAAAAAATAGTACCTAATGTTGATTTCCTTATTGGCGGCTCGGCTGACCTTACTGGCTCAAACAACACATATGTTAAAGGAGAAAAAATATTAGATACCAATAATTATGGTGGTCAATATATTAATTACGGTGTTCGTGAACATGCTATGGCAGCAATAATGAATGGATTATCTCTTCACGGCGGAATTGTTCCTTACGCAGGTACTTTTATGAGTTTTGCCGATTATAGCCGAGCTGCAATAAGACTTGGAGCTCTTATGGGAACAAGAGTTATACACGTAATGACCCATGATTCAATCGGACTTGGCGAAGATGGACCAACGCACCAGCCAGTAGAACATCTCGCTTCTTTAAGGGCTATCCCCAACCTAATGGTTATGAGACCAGCAGATGGCATTGAAACTGCAGAATGTTGGGAAATAGCAATAAATAGAAAAGATGCTCCAACTTTGATGGCTCTGACCAGACAAGGAATTCCAACATTACGCGATGATATAAATAATAACAAATCCGCCAAAGGTGCTTATATTATCTCTGATAGTTCATCGGAGCCAAAAGCCTTAATATTCGCAACAGGTTCAGAAGTAGAAATAGCAATCCAAGCCCAAAAACATCTTGAAAATGATGGTATAGCAACCAGAGTAATATCAGTTCCATGCTTTGAATTATTCGAAGAACAATCCGAAGAATACAAAGCAGAGATTCTTGGAAGTAAAGATACAGTAAAACTCGCCATAGAAGCAGGAATCAGAATGGGTTGGGATAGATTTATAGGCTCTGATGGTATATTTATCGGAATGAGCAGTTTCGGCGCATCTGCACCAGCCCCACAATTATATAAACATTTCGGTATAACTTCAGAAAGAATAATAAACTCAATAAAAGGAGCAATATAAATGACTGCAAAAATAGCAATTAACGGATTCGGACGTATAGGACGATTAGTTTTAAGAGCATATTTTGAATCAGCTAATGAAGATTTTGATATTGTAGCAATAAATGACCTAGCAGATATCAAAACAAATGCTCATTTACTTAAATATGATTCCGTACATGGTATATTCCCATATGATGTAACAATCCAAGACGATGATACATTATTGATTGATGGCAAACCCATAAAAGTGATTAGAGAAAAAAACCCTTCTTCCCTGCCATGGAAAGAAATGGATATAGATATTGTCTTTGAATGTTCAGGTATATTTACAAAACGTGAAGATGCATCAAAACACATTCAAGCAGGTGCAAATAAGGTTCTTATATCCGCACCCGCAACAGATGAAGATATAACCGTAGTTTACGGGGTAAATAGCGATAAAATTACAGCAGAACACAAAATTATTTCTAATGCTTCATGCACTACAAATTGTTTAGCACCTGTTGCATATGCTATTCATAAAGCTGTGGGGATAGAACATGGCTTTATGACAACAATTCATTCATATACTGGTGACCAAAGAATTGTTGATACAATGCATAAAGATTTACACAGAGCAAGAGCCGGTGCAACTAACATGATACCGACCTCTACTGGTGCAGCAAAAGCAGTTGGGAAAGTTCTTCCTGAGCTAAATGGCAAACTTGACGGCGTAGCAATTCGTGTTCCAACTCCCAACGTATCTCTCGTTGATTTAAAATTTGTTGCATCGAGAAAAACTAGCGTAGATGAAATCAATAATGCAATTAAATCAGCAGTTCAAAGTGAGCTTGCAGGTATTTTAGATTGTTATGACGAACCATTAGTATCGACCGATTTTAACCATAATCCACATTCTTCAATTTTTTCCCTTGCAGGAACTAAAGTGATTAATGACACAATGGTAAGGGTCATGAGCTGGTACGACAATGAATGGGGATTTTCAAATCGTATGTTAGACACAGCATCAAAAATGATAAAAATTGGTTAAGGTCAGGACACATTAATTATTAAGGAATGAAACAATGAAAAACCATACTATAAAATCAGGCGTGGTAAGCGGTGATAACTATATTAAACTTATCAATGCATGCAAAGAAGGTGGTTATGCACTTCCTGCAATAAATGTGGTAGGTACAAATTCCATTAATGCCGTTATGGAAGCTGCTGCAAAAAACAAATCTGATATTATCATTCAACTTTCAAATGGTGGTGCAGAATTTTATGCAGGTAAAGGAATGGACGATAGCTTTCAAGCAAAAGTACTAGGGGCAGTATCCGCAGCCAAACATGTTCACCTATTAGCTAAACATTACGGAATATGTGTTATACTCCACACTGACCATGCTAATAAAAAGTTAATTCCATGGATAGAAGCATTACTCGACCACGGCGAAGAATTTTATGAACAAACAGGCAAGCCTTTATTTAGCTCTCATATGCTTGACCTTTCCGAAGAGGATATAGACTTTAACCTTTCTGAATCAGCAAGGCTTCTTGAAAGAATGGCAAAAATTGGTATGTCTATCGAAATAGAGCTTGGCGTAACTGGCGGTGAAGAAGATGGCGTAGGCTCTGATGATATTGATAATGATAAATTATATACTCAACCCGAACATTGCATGGAAGCATATCAAAAACTCTCACCAATAGGACATTTCTCTTTAGCCGCTTCTTTTGGTAATGTCCATGGCGTTTATAAACCAGGGAATGTAATTCTAAGACCAGAAATACTTCACAATTCACAAAAACTGATTGAAGAAAAACTTAATACAAAGCCCAAACCACTTGATTTAGTTTTTCACGGTGGTTCAGGTTCAGAAAAAGAAAAAATAGAAGAAGCAATAAGTTATGGAGTATTTAAAATGAACATAGATACTGATACACAATTTGCCTTCTCAAAACCTATGCTTAATTATGTTGAAACAAATAAAAAAGCATTCATGAACCAGATTGACCCTGAAGATGGCACTCCATATAAAAAACTATATGACCCAAGAAAATGGCTACGTCAATGTGAAGAATCAATGATAGAAAGAATAAATGAAGCTTTCATCGATTTAAAATCAAAAGGAAAATCAATTTCATCTACAATTCAACAATAATAG
>JALTZE010000192.1:0-2989 GCA_027051315.1 Micavibrio sp. | reverse complement strand
CAATAATAGTAAAGATAATCTCTTAAGGATATCCACACCATAACACTTCATCAATCGAAGAAGCATTTGTGCATAGCATAACCAAACGGTCAATCCCGAGTGCAATTCCACTACATTCGGGAAGACCATATTCCAATGCATTTATAAAATCTTTATCAATAGGATAGCTATAACCATATAAATCCTGTTTTAATTTCATATCACTTTTAAATCTTTCAAGCTGTATTTCATAATCTGTAAGTTCACTAAACGCATTAGCAAGCTCAAGCCCGCAAACATATAATTCAAATCTCTCCGCATAAGCAGGATTCCCCTCCTTTGGTTTAGAAAGAGCAGCCATAGATATAGGATATTCATATAAAATTGTAGGTGCACCAAGACCCAATTTAGGTTCAATAAGCTCCAGAAAAATCCTAAAAAATAAATCCTCCCAACTATCTTTATCACTATAATGAATATCCAGTTTTTTAATCTGCGACAATAAATCTGTTTCAAGAGTAACATTTGCATATTTTTCAAAAGCATCTTTAACTGTTATAAATTCCCAATCTTTAAATGGGTCAGCTTCAATTCCCCTAAAATAAAACTTATCTATATTTATGCTTTTACAAATATATCTTAATAATTCAACACAATCATTCATAATTTTTTCATAATTCACCCCAGCCCTATACCATTCTATCATTGAAAATTCAGCACTATGATTCGGTGATTTTTCTGCATTTCTAAATACATGACAAATCTGATATATCTTTGGTAAACCAGCAACCAAAAGCTTTTTCATCGCAAATTCAGGCGAAGTATGAAGATACATATTCCTACTTTCTTGCATATCAGGAGCATATATTTTCGTTTCAAAAGCATGTAAATGAGGCTCTAACCCAGGTGATGACTGTAATATAGGAGTCTCCACCTCCAAAAAATTATCTTTATCAAAAAAGTTTCTAACAGATTTGATAATCTGTGTTCTAGTCCTTAATTTATCAATCTTTTGCTCATATTTATTAGCTATCCACCAATTCATTATTTTTCCTTGCATTTTATTTTAAAACAGCGTAAAACAAGCACACTTTTAATAAGGAGACAATAAAAATGAGAGCCGATATTCACCCTGATTACCATGAAATCAAAGTAGTGATGACAGATGGAACAGAATATACTACTCGTTCAACTTGGGGCAAAGAAGGCGATGTAATGCGCCTTGATGTAGATTCAAAGTCACATCCAGCATGGAGTGGCGGTACACATAAAGTTGTTGAAAAGGGACAGCTTTCAAAATTCGAAAAGCGTTTTGGAACATTCCTTACTTCTTCTTCAGAAGAAAAAGAATAAAACGAGTAAATATAAAAAATTTTAAAAAAACCGAGCCATTTGACTCGGTTTTTTGTCATATAACTTACTTTTCATTTACAGATAAAAAATCATCACCAAAATATTCTTTAAATTTACCTATATCCATATTACCAATACTTACATCAATAATACATAAAGAATCTTCATAATTGCAATTGATGATTTTACCATAATTATGGAGCCATGAAATAGCTTTTCCCTTATCAACAGGGATTACTATATGATATTCCTTACAATTTTGTGAAAGATATTCAGATATTTTCTGGAGCAAATCATCAATCCCCTCACCTGTAACGGCAGAAACAATAACTACATTATTTTTTCTACCTATCTGATTTTCAAAAATCTCTCTATCATCAACTAAATCTATCTTATTCCACACCTCTATTATTCTTTTATCTTGTTCATAATCAACCCCAAGCTCAGCCATAACTTTAATAACATCTTGTAAATGAGATTTATAATATGGAGAAGATAAATCCTGAACATGCAATATAATATCAGAATAAATCACCTGTTCTAAAGTTGCTCTAAATGCGGCAATCAAAGTGGTTGGTAACTCTGAAATAAATCCAACTGTATCGGACAATATTATATCCTGACCTTTATCTTTTAGATTGACCCGACGCATAGTAGGGTCAAGAGTAGCAAATAATAAATCTTTAGCAAAAACTTCTGAGTCTGTAATTTTGTTAAATAAAGTTGACTTTCCTGCATTTGTATAACCAATAAGTGAAACAACAGGAAAAGGAACTTTTTCTCTACTTTCTCTTTGCATTTTTCTAATTTTGCAAACATGTTCAAGCGATTTTTTTAATCTAGAAATTTTGTCATCAATAATTCTGCGGTCTATTTCAAGCTGGGTTTCCCCAGGACCTCCCATAAATCCGGCCCCTCCTCTTTGTCTTTCAAGATGCGTCCATGCTCGCACCAATCTTGTTCTTTGGAACTGTAATGAGGCAAGCTCAACTTGTAATTTTCCCTCTTTTGTCTGAGCTCTTTCTCCAAAAATCTCTAGAATAAGACCCGTCCTATCAATCACTTTACAATTTAATGATTTTTCAAGGTTTCTTTGCTGTACAGGAGTAAGTGAATGATTAAATATAATCACCTCTGGTTCAAATTCTTCACATTTTTTCCTAATTTCCTCAATACGCCCCTTAGTAAGAAAAGATGAGGGAGTAATTTTATCAAGCCTATAACTTTTACACCAAGAGATATCAAGATTTATAGCATGAGCAAGCCCTATCACTTCTTCCAATCTACTTTCAACATATTCATCAAAATTACACAAGGAAGAATGCTCTGAATTTTTATATTCAGATAAAACAGAAATATTGATTATAAATGACTTATTCTTCAGCTTCTTTGTCTTTTTCTGCGTCATAAAGCTTTAAAGGACCAGAAGGCATAATTGTTGATATTGCATGTTTGTAGATAAGCTGAACATGCGAATCACGACGCAACAATACCGAAAAATTATCAAACCATGTGATTAAGCCTTGAAGTTTTACCCCATTAACCAAAAACACAGTAACTGTAGCTTTTTCTTTTCTAACTGTGTTCAGAAAAACATCCTGCACACTTTGTGGCTTATCAGACATAATTTTTATCCTTATTAATTTATTTTTATTTT
>JALTZE010000191.1 GCA_027051315.1 Micavibrio sp. | reverse complement strand
CAGGATTACGAAGGGCAAGCCTAACGCTTTTCATGTCAGCAATATTAAATTTTATCTCTTTTTCTACAATTGCCCCATCAGGTATTCTTCCAGAAGTAGGGTTGTTTTTTACAACAGTAGCAGCCCCCCCTTCGACCGAAAAACCAGATATAGTAATAGGTCCTTGTCCTACGGCATATGTTTCACCATTTGCTCCCAAAAGAGGCGTAACAAGCAAAGTTCCACCTTGTAAGCTTTCCGCATTTCCTAAAGCTGAAACTGTAATATCTATTCTTGAACCCTGATTTGTAAAAGGGGGTAGGGTAGCTGTTACCATCACAGCGGCAGTATTTTTTGTATTAAGTTTCTCACCTTCTACATTTATTCCCATTCTTTCCAACATGGAAGTAAGAGATTTTTTTGTAAAAGGCGTATTATTAAGTGAATCCCCTGTACCATTAAGACCAACAACCAGACCATAGCCGATAAGCATATTATCCCTTACACCTTCGACTTTTACTATATCTTTTATTCTTACAGTTTTGGCTTGTGCATTATATAAAGGAAAAAGAAGCAGCAAACCGGATATAATACTCAAAAAAGCATATTTTCTTCCGATTTTATTCAATTCTTGAATTTGCTGCATTATAGTCATCTTTCTAAACTTTCACACAAACTGGTTATCTGTATTTTTATATGCGAACAGCGTGCCATAAATAAAAATGTTTAATAACAGGAGGTTAGTGTTTTTGTGAGTATGTTTTATTGCCCATTTTTATGTCAGATAGTAAATTCCTGCCCATAACAGGGGGAAATTTTTTCCTAATAAGATTGTCGAGAATTTTAATTTTATGGTGTATTATAATAACGACATATAGGTTAATAATTTTTGGGAAAATAATGAAAATAGAAAAAACAAGCAAATCGGGCTCAGTAGGAAAAAGTAAAAAAACATCAAAAACCTCTTCTGCTGATGGTTCTTTTGGAAAATTGTTAAAAACAGGCGGGGTTGAAGGCGCTCAAGCTGCTTCTTCTGCTTCTATGGTTTCAAGTGTTGATATGTTATTAGCAGTACAAGCAAGCGAAGACCCGACGCAAAAAGCGGCAAAAACAAGAATGAAAAATCGTGCTAATATAATTCTTGACCAACTTGAAAGAATAAAAGTAAACATATTAACAGGTGAGTTAAAAACAGAGCAAATGCTCCGTTTAGCGGATATGATATCTTCCCATCGTGAAAAAATTACCGACCCCGCTTTAACCTCAATTTTAGATGAAATTGATTTGCGTGCGCAGGTGGAAATAGCAAAAATGAAGAAAGCACTAGACAGTACTGTGGACTAAAACTATATTCTTTTTCGCTTTTAATATTTTTATAACTCCGAATCTGATAAAATATTTCGGATTATTATTTTGAAGAGGTAAAACATGACAAGCCCAAATTCTGTAATAGTACCACCAGATTATAAACCTTCAGATAAAGAAGAATTTATGAATCCTGTAATGAAGGAATATTTTCGCTTAAAACTTATAGAGTGGAGAAATGAGCTTTTAAAAGGTTCAGATAGTACTATAAAAACTACCCTTCAAACAACAGAGCTTCAAAAACCAGATTTGGCAGACCGTGCCTCCGCAGAAACTGACCATGCTCTTGAGTTAAGAACAAGGGACCGTGAAAGAAAACTTATCAATAAAATAAATGAAGCTTTGGAAAAAATTGAACAAGATGAATATGGTTATTGTGAAGAAACAGGTGAACCTATATCAGTAGGAAGACTAGATGCAAGACCTATAGCAACATTAAGTCTTGAAGCGCAAGAACGCCATGAAAGAATGGAAAAAACTCATCGTGATGATTGATGGGTTTTATAGCCATTTTCATATCCAATAAAATATTAGCTAAACATTCTAAACACTAAAAACACTAGATCCTCTTAGGCGTTCTTTGTACATTTTCTCTAATTTTCCTGTATTGCCAGATGGTTCTTTATTAGCAGATGGCAATTGTCCATTATCCCACCCTGATAATAGCTCTTTTTGCTTTTCTTTAATTTCTTCTCTAATATCATGAGCCGCAGAGCTATTATTGTCTATAGATAGCGCTAATGCAGTATATATCATAGCTAGCCTGCCTCTTGCCAACATCGTTTTTTTATTATTTTTACTTTCACTTGCTCCTTGTTCTTTAAGAAGTCGTGCTGCATCATCAATTACTTCTTTTGCAAAAAGAAGGTCTTGCTTTTTTCCTGTTAATGATTCTGATGCTATTTTTACCATAGCTGCAAATTTTTGGGCTGCTCCTTGTTTTTTACCAAAACACTCTGCTGCTATAGCTGAGATATTTTCATGAAAAGCAATTGTTCCTGTCATAATTTTACCCTCTTTTATAAGATTTTATCATAGCACTATACACAACCATTAAGGTTATGTCAAATTAACTAATCCTGCCAGAAAAAATCCCCCTTATAAAAAGGAGGAATAGTTTAATAGGGGTAAAGTCTTATTAATTAAAACGGGAATAAAATATCATAAATTTGTTGCCCATATCTTGGTTGTTGGACATCTGTTATTTGTCCTTTTCCGCCATATGCAATTCTTGCTTCAGCTATCTTATCATGTGTAATTGTATTATTAGCCCCTATATCTTCTGGTCTTATTATTCCTGCAAGTTCTAAAACACGTTTTTCGAAATTAACTCTCATTTCCTGACGCCCTTGAATAACCATATTGCCATTTGGTAGAATCTGAGTAATCGTAGCAGCCAGACTTAATGTCATAACTTCTTCTCTTTTTGTTATTCCATTTCCAGCAAGCGAAGAATCAGATTTCATATCAACAAGGTCTGCATTATTAACAGCTTGCGG
>JALTZE010000190.1 GCA_027051315.1 Micavibrio sp. | reverse complement strand
TTTCTTGTTCTTCCAAAACAAAAGGATGAATTATTGATTCTAATAAATATTTATTTTCTTGTGCTTTATATTTTTCAATTTCATTATCAGATTCAGTAAATATAAGTTGTGATAAATATTTTTTATCTATTACTTTCTTTTTTGGAATCCAGCTTTCGGGGAAATGAGCTATTATATTTGATATTACTTCAGGATTTTTATACAGATTATGTACGCATATATCAGAATCAAATACAGGAACAGATAAATATTCAAACATTGCAGCAGCAGTGCTTTTACCCATACCTATAGAACCTGTTAATCCCAATATAACCATATATTTTGTATAGCATGCAAAAAAATATGTATCCAGATGTAACTAAATGTTATCTTCTGTTTTATGTTTAGATTCATATTGATATTTTTTATTTTCTTACCTATTTCGGGCTGTGCGTGCCTAAAAACATGCCTGCATGAAGGTAAAGGAGGAGAGGAAAAAACCCCCCAAGCTGTATTAAAATTAGAAAAAGCAAAATATAGCGACCTTGCTGGATGGAATAACGATAAACATTCCGAAGTTTTAGAAGCTTTTGGGAAATCATGTAAAATTATTAACAAAAAACCCCCTAATCAAAATATATCACCTGATAATTTCAATAAAAAATACAAAGACCTTCAAAATATATGCAAAGCATATGATGCTTTGTTTGAGCCAGATGATATAACAGCAAGAATATTCTTCGAACATTGGTTTACCCCCTATTTGGTAAGTGATAATGGAAATGCACAAGGATTATTTACAGGATATTATGAATCAGCCTTAAATGGCTCTTTTATAAAAAGTAATAAATATAAATATCCTCTTCATCTTCGCCCCGATGACCTTGTTATGGTCTATCTGGGGCAGTTCAGAGAAGACCTTAAAGGTCATAGAATTGCAGGAAGAGTAAAAGATGGTGTGCTTATTCCTTATGAAACCCGTGAAGAAATTGTAAAAGGAAAAATGCAAAATAGCGATAAATTGGAATTTGTCTGGCTTGACAACCCAATTGACCCATTCTTTTTGCATATACAAGGGTCGGGGCGAATAAATCTTGATAATGGCGATGTTATAAGAGTCGGTTATGATGGACAAAATGGGCATCCATATTACGCAATTGGCAGAGAATTGGTAAAATTGGGAGAGATAGAAAAAGAAAAAATATCTCTACAAACTATTAGAAAATGGTTGGAAGAGAATCCAAAGCGTGCTGATACTATAATGAATAGTAATAAATCATATGTATTTTTCAGAATAATTGATAGAGATGGACCAGTTGGGGCACAAAATGTTACACTAACTGCAGGAAGGTCCATAGCTGTTGATAGAACACAAATAGCTTATGGATTACCTATATGGTTAGATGCTGAGCCTGTAATAAATGATAAAAGGATACAACGAATATTAATAGCCCAAGATACAGGCGGAGCAATACGCGGTATCGTAAGAGGTGATGTGTTTTGGGGATATGGAAAAGAAGCAGAATTTATAGCAGGTCATATGAAATCAAAGGGGAAATATTGGATATTATTACCAAAATAAAAGATTTCGTGATTTTTATTATCATTTATGATAAAATTTAACGGTTGTATTTGGATAATAATTTATTGATTTTTGGGGTGGGATTTTATGTCCTATATTATTGACAATATCAAAGCTAGTCGTATCAAATATATACTGGGAAGACTTATAAAACCTTTTTCCACTCTGTTCTTGTTTTCTATTATTATAATCAATCCTGCATACGGTAATTGTCCGCCACCTGGCCCTTGTCTGGGATATATAGTATCTTCAGAGGTAAGCAGTGGCAAAGGTCCCCTTATATCTTCAATAGATAGTATGAAAACTCAGATAGAACAGGCAGTTAATCAAGCAAATTGTGGAAGTACGTCATGCTCAACAAATACTCAACAACATTCTGATGATGATGCAAAAGCTACTTATGATGAATTAACAACATGGCTAAGAGATAATTTTTGGTATGATGGTACAAAAGGCATAGGTCCATCATTAAGACATATGGCAACACAGATAACTACAACAAATATGGCTGCTACTGGTATTATAGGTACTTTCTTTGATGCACAGGCACATATAGATGGACAAAGACTTATAAATAAACTTCATGCAGATGCTCATAACAAATATCAGCCAAGTAGAGCATTATGCCGTTTTGGAACTAATGTAAGGTCTTTAGCAGCAACAGAAGAACTGTCAGAACCAACTAAATACATGATTGCAAGAAGAAGCATTGAAAGGCAGATGGGTAATAGTATTTCCATGGCAGCAGAAGGAGGGAAACAAGATAAAAAAGCGAGAATGGAAAAATTTCGTAAATATTATTGTGACCATGCGGATAATATGGGGCTATTAGGTGCTGCTTGTGAGGCGCCAATTAATAATGATAGATTAAATAAAGATATAAATTTCACTAAAACCTTATATTCTCCATCAACTCTTGATATTGATTTTAGCGATGGAACATCTTCAGCAGATGAAGAAGATATTTTATCACTTGCTAATAATTTATATGCACATAATATTTTTACTAGATTAAGCAAAACAAAACTTGAATACACGGATAATAGAGAGGTCTTTTTAGATGCTCGCTCCGTAATGGCAAAAAGAAGCGTAGCAGAAAGCAGTTTTAATAATCTTGCAGCAGCTAAAACAAAAGGTACAGCACAATCGGCACAATATTTAAAAAAAATAATCAGTGAACTTGGTATTGCAAGTGAAACAGAGATTAATAAATTAATTGGGACTAACCCGAGCTATTATGCGCAAATGGAAGTTCTAACAAAGAAACTATACCAAAATCCCAATTTTTATATTGGTCTAATTGATAAACCTACAAATATTGATAGGCAAAATGCTGCTATGAAATCTTTTGAATTGATGCAACAGCGCGATATTTATGAATCCTTATTAAGGTCAGAGGCGATATTATCAGTATTGGTAGAAACAAAATTAAGAAAAATGCATACAGAGGCGGAAGATGAATTATTATCAATTAAATAAATATTTCTTTATTATTGCTGCCTTATTATCAATTAATATTGCAACAGCATCTTCTGTCAATGCCTGCCAAGTATTATGTGTAGGATATATAACAAGTACTGAGGTTAGCAGCTCAAAAAGCAGCTTTCTAAGTTCTCTTGATGCTGCTAAGACTCAAATTGAGCAAGCAGTTAATCAAGCAAATTGTGGAAACACATCATGTTCAACAAATACTCAACAACATATAGAAGATGAAAGAGAAGCTACTCGTAAGGAATTTAATGAAGATTGGTTAGAAGGCGTTATATGGAATCAGCTTCTTTCACCAACTTTTAGAGATATAGCAAATCAAGTTACAACGGCAAGCACGGCACAAATAGCTATTATTGGTTCATTCTTTGACGCACAAGCACATATAGATGGACAAAGGCTTATAAACAAACTTCATGCAGAAGCTCATAATAAATATCAACCAAGCAGAGCATTATGCCGATTTGGTACTGGTGTCCGTTCTTTGGCTGAATCAGAACAAATATCAAAAATCACAAAATATGCTCTTAATCAAAGAAGTATGAACAGGCAAATGGGTAATAAAAATTCGATAAGAGCTTTAGGTGGGGTTTATGACCAAAAAGCTCGTATGAAACAATTTGCTGAAATTTATTGTGATTATGCTGATAATAATAACAAATTTGCTGAATCTTGCGGATATAATCTTACAACCCCAAGAATAAATAATGATGCAACAAGAATAGCAAAAGATATAAATTATACGGCTGTTTTATCATCTCCTTTAACTATTGATATTGATTTTATAAATGATACGAACCCATCGAATGATGAGGTTGATGTCCTTGCCTTATTAAATAATCTGATAGCACATCAAACTTTTGTTAGAATGAGTAAGAAAGAAGCTGAAAATCCATATAACAGAAGTACTTTCTTGAATATGAGGTCAATAGTTGCCAAAAGAAATGTCATATTTAATAGCGTTAATCATATCATCGCGCAAAAAGCAAAAGGAGGTAGCAGCTCAGCCCCCTACTTAAAGAAAATAGTAAGTGAGCTAGGTATAGCAACACCAGCAGAAGTAGAAAAACTAATTGGAACTAACCCTAGCTATTATGCACAAATGGAGGTTCTAACAAAGAAACTATACCAAAACCCTAATTTTTATATTGGTCTGATTGATAAGCCAGAAAATGTTGCTAGACAACATGCTGCTATTCAATCATTTAGAATGATGCAAAAAAGAGATATATATGAATCGGTTTTAAGAACAGAAATGCTTATGTCTGTACTTCTTGAAACAAAGCTTGGTAAACTCCGCAATGAAGCAGAAGAAGAACTAAGGGCAATAAAATAGGAATTATGAATATGGGAACTAATATAAAAATATATTTATTAATATTTGCTTTGATAGCTTTTATATCATTAAGTAGTAATAATTCATATGCTCAAGTAGGATGGTGCGGCGGAGGACCTAGTACAGCAGGAGATGCCTCAGCAGCTTTTGCTGATGCAACATCACAAGTAAATACCAAGACTACCGAATTAAAAAACGCGATTGCAAATGCTCATTGTGGTTCTTCAGGGTCTTGTGCCAATAATACGCAGCAAGTTATAACTGATGGTTATGATTGGTTGCGTGATGAAATCCAGACATACATAACAGATACTTTCTTTACTGATTTAATAAGTCCAGATTTAAAACAAATGGCAGAACAATTTTCCACTACTAGCATGGCACAGCTTGGAATAATTGGTGGTTTCTTTGATGCAAAAGCACATATTGATGGGCAAAGACTTATAAATCAGCTTCATGCAGAAGCACATAATAAATATCAACCAAGTAGAGCATTTTGTAGATTTGGTACTAATGTTCGTTCTTTGGCAGCAAGTGAACAGCAAGCATTAACTAATCAGCTTATAATGGCTGAAAGGTCTATAGATAGGCATCTTGGCAACAAAATGGGAATAGGTTCTACTGGAATAGCCCAAGACAAAGAGGCAAGATTCCAAAATTATCAGGAAAGATATTGTAACGAAGCTGATAACAATAATAAATTAAGAGATATTTGTAAAACAGATGATTTAGGTACACCGCCTGAGCTCTATAATAAGGATATAGATTTTACTCGTACAGTTGATTCAAAACTTACCCTTGATATAGATTTTACCGATGCTTCTGTTTCTACAGATGATGAAAAAGATGTGCTAGCCTTGTCAAATTATCTTTATGGTCATGATGTGTTTACAAGACCTTCACCTAATCTTTTAGCATTCGACCCTGATAAATATAATAAAAATCATGATAGATATCTTTTATCACGCTCGGTAATTGCAAAACGTAATGTAGCAGAAAATTCATTTTTAGCTATTGCTGCTATGAAATCAAATGGTAATACTTCTTCTGCTCAATATCTAAAAAGAATAATTCAAGAAATGGGGGTTAATTCCCCAGCCGAGATAGATGAAATGATAGGAGAAAAACCAAGCTATTATGCACAAATGGAGGTTCTAACAAAGAAACTATACCAAAATCCTAATTTTTATATTGGTCTGATTGATAAACCTGAAAATGTAAAAAGACAGCAAGCGGCAATGCAATCATTTGAATTAATGCAACAACGTGATTTGTATGAAAGCCTGATACGGTCAGAAATGCTATTATCTGTATTACTTGAAGTAGAACTTCAAGATTACGAAAAAGCAGTTGAGGCAAAACTTGAGGGACTTACAGATGAAGGGCCAAGACAATAGATATGAGAGTTGATAGAAAAATAAAAATTTTTATTTTTATGATTATCCTATTGTTGATAACTATGGATAATGAAACATATGGAAGTACCTCCATAGCAAAGGGAAATCCTGATGCTATAAGCCATACATATAGCACAAAATATACTGATGATATGTTCAAAAGC
This sequence comes from Micavibrio sp., assembly GCA_027051315.1. Taxonomy (GTDB): domain Bacteria; phylum Pseudomonadota; class Alphaproteobacteria; order Micavibrionales; family Micavibrionaceae; genus JALTZE01. The sequence goes on along the minus strand of JALTZE010000190.1, from coordinate 6,958 downwards.
ACAATTATGGCTGATTTATCACATATGGGTTCTCAGATAACAACCTTAATGATGGCGCAAGCTGCTATAATTGGTAGTTTCTTTGATGCAAATGCCCATGTGAATGGAGAAATGCTCGTGCAGGAAATGCATGCAAGGGCGCATAATAAATATCAGCCAAGCAGGGCATTTTGTCGCTTTGGTACTAATGTAAAATCTCTTGCTGCTTCTGAGGAAAAGGCAGATATAAATAGACTAATTATTAATAGTGAGATTTTATCAAGAGAAACAGCAAACTCAGTCCATTTGGGGGCAAATTCTGGTTCATCAGATTCAAGGGCACAGTTAATTAATTTTGCTTCACGCAATTGTAACATAGATGATAACGGTACTTTAGGTCTTTATCCAATGTGTGGTGACCTTATCACAAGCAATAACCGTATAAATAAAGACGTAAATTATACCAAATTGATTGATACAAGACCGAGTTTAGATGTTGATTTTACAGACAATAATCTAACAGAAGATGAAAAAGATATAATAGTAATGGGACATCTTCTTTATTCTCATAGATTATATCCAAAACCAAAAAAAGAGGCGCTCTTACCATATTCTAGTAGGATAGCAAATCTAAATTTTAGAAGCGTATTGGCAAAAAATAGCGTAGCTAGGGATAGTTTTGCCAATATAGTTGGAATGAAAAGTGCAGGAAGTGGTTCTGTAAGTCCATATCTAAAGAAAATAATCCAAGAAATGGGGCTTGCAACAGAAGATGAAATAAATAAATTATTTGGAGCAAAGCCAAGCTATGATGCTCAAATGGAGGTTCTAACAAAAAAACTATACCAAAACCCAAATTTTTATATAGGTCTAATTGATAAACCTGCAAATATTGATAGACAAATAGTATCAATGGAAGCATTTGCATCAATGCAAGATAGAGATATATATGAGGCACTTCTTAGAAGAGAAATGCTCATAGCACAAATTCTGGAAGTACAGCTTGAAAAAGAACAATGGAAAGTAATTAACACTCAAGTAAATCCTGCAAGATAAATTAAGTTACATAACATTTTTCTATTTTAAAATAATATTTAGATTAAAAAATATTTTTAGTGATCCAAACATAAAAAAAATACGAACAAGCCATCGTAATAACAAAACAAAGTGCTTTAGTAAGGCTTTGTACATATTATGTTATTTTTAATCTTGCTTATGAAAGGAGATAATAAATGGCTAACGTATTAACATTAACAACTCCATTAATGAAACAAACTGTTGGTTTTGACAGGCTTAATGATTTGTTTGAACAGCTTTTAGTAGATAAAAATGATAATTACGAGGGTTATCCACCCTATAACATAGAAAAATTTGGTGAAGATAAATACCAAATCACTATGGCTGTTGCAGGTTTCAGAATGGATGATTTAGAGATTATGCTTCATGATGGTGAGCTGAAAGTATCTGGTTGTATACAAGAAAAGGAAAATGAGGAGGAAGGTCATACCTTCTTACATCGCGGTATTGCCACACGCTCATTCCAAAGGATATTCCGTTTAGCAGACTATATTAAAGTTACAGATGCTGAAATGAGAGATGGTTTATTGACAATTCATCTAGAACGAGAGGTACCAGAGGAAAAAAGACCGCGCATGATTCCAATCAAAACAAATGAACCAAATAGTAAGGCTATTGAAGATAAAAGCTCTAGAAAATAAGAGCTACGCTATTATAGTAGGTAGTATCTAACTAAGCTACTCATTCTAAATTTTCCTATCTCCTGCACCTAGAGTGCAGGGGCCGGGTAAATCTCGTGCTAACACATATGTATGTGTGGCCATATATAAAAAACCAGAAGAATTAAAAGGAGAAGAACCATGAAAATTCTAAAAAGACAAAATTTATGTAACAGTAATAAATTAAAAACAGGTATTTGTGCTTTGGCACTAGCAGCTGTTATTGGTAGCACCACCATTAGCACACAATCTTATGCATCTAATCAAAAAGTTGATGATAAAGTTAAGGTTCAAGTTGAACAAGATTCACAAAAACAGGCTGCCAAAAAGAGAGAGCAAATTGCTTCTGAGGCTTTATCTGCCCTGCAAGAAACAAGCAATGCTCTAAAGGCTCTTGATGAAGGTAAAACAAAAGATGCCCTTGCTTCTTTAGAAAAAGCAACAGGCAAGTTAGAAATTATTCTTGCCCGTGACCCACAGTTGGCTTTTGCACCTGTGAGTGTTACATCAAGATCCCAAGATATAATAACTAGTACTGAGCGCGCTAAACAAATGGTTAAGGAAGCTAGGAAGCTTCTAGATGATGGTAAAGTTCAAGATGCCAGAGCATTATTATCAACACTTGCCAGTGAAACTGTTATTACTGTAAGCAGCTTACCAATGGCAACATATCCAGATGCACTTAAAGAAGCTGCTGCCTTAATTGATGAAGGTAAGATTGAAAAGGCTAAGACAGTTCTACAAGTTGCTTTAAATACATTGGCTATTGATGTTACAATTATCCCAATACCAGTTGCCAATGCGAAAGCTATTCTTGCTCAGGCAGAAACTTTAGCAGAAAAGCCTGAACGTACAGAAGATGAAGATAAACGTCTTAGTAACTTGTTAAATGCAGCAGAAGAAGAAATTAAATTTGCGCAAGTACTTGGATATGGTGAGAAGAAAGATTTTGATAATTTTTATGAAGAAATAAAAGTTATTAGAGAAAAAACTTCCGATGGTAAATCAGGTGCTGGCTTTTTCAGAAAAATTAGTGGGTATATAGCATCTATAACCAAAAATAGTCAGCCTGAACCCAGAAATAATTAAAGAATATTAAAAGGAAAGGAGAAAAGCCATGAAACTAGATATTCAAAAATGGAATCCTTGGAATTGGTTTAAACATGAAGAAAAGGAAGAAGCAAGTAACATATCAGTACAAAATAGAGCACAAGATAGGGAGAATAATAATTTTCAATTAAAACTGGCTAATAACCCTATTTGGAACATACATCGCGAAATTGATCGTATATTTGAAGATGTATTCTCTGGCTCTGGAATTGGTAGATTACCAAGCTTATTAGGGCAAAAGGCAGATATAGGTGATATTTCTAATATTCTTTTAAAACCAAATGTAGATATTAAAGAAACAAAGAAAGATTACCAAATTACTGTCGAAGTACCAGGCGTCGAAGAAAATGACATAAAACTTGAATTGGCTGATAATATATTAACTATTAGCGGTGAGAAAAAATATGAGAAAGAAGAAAAAGATGAGCATTATCACTCTGTTGAGCGTTCATATGGTTCTTTCCGCCGTATTTTATCTTTACCAGAAGATGTTAATACAGATAATATTGATGCCAAATTTAAGAATGGTGTTCTAACAATTTCTGTACCACGTAAAGAGATAACAAAATCTGAAGGTGAAAATGTAAGGCAGATTGAAATAAAAAAAGCAGCATAAGGCATAATACCATATAATTAAATTTCTGTCCCTTGCTTGCCATTCTAGCAAGGGGCGGATTTTTGGATAGAGGCAAGATAAGTTCGATTTATAAAATAGTTATCTTATAGGAGAAAAATAATGAATGGACTGAAAACATTTATATTACTGGCAAGTTTAACAGCAATATTTGGTTGGACCGGCTGGATGATTGGCGGAGAAACAGGCATGATAATTGCGCTTACTTTTGCTGTTATTTCTAATATAGGTGCTTTTTGGTTTTCTGATAAAATTGTTTTATCTATGTATGGAGCAAAGCAGGTTCAATCTGGATATCTTTATAATATAGTAAAAGAGCTAGCACAGCGTGCAAATTTACCCATGCCACGTGTTTATGTTATTGAAATGCAACAGCCTAATGCATTTGCAACAGGGCGTAGCCCAGATAACGCCGCTGTAGCAGCAACTACGGGTATTATAAATATTCTAGATGAAAGAGAGCTACGTGGTGTAATGGCTCATGAGCTCGCTCATGTTAAAAATCGTGATACACTAACTATGACTATTACTGCGACAATTGCAGGTGCAATTTCCATGCTAGCAAATTTTGCATTCTGGCTTGCCCCAATGGGAGGAGGACGCGACCGTCCAGCAGGTGCTTGGGGAGCTCTTATTGTAATGATTCTGGCTCCACTTGCTGCTATGTTGGTGCAAATGGCAATTTCTCGAACACGGGAATATTCGGCCGATAGGGGTGGTGCTGAAATATCTGATGACCCTTTAGCTTTAGCAAGTGCATTACAAAAACTAGAAACAGCAGCTCATAATATTCCAAATCATAAAGCGGAACAAAATCCAGCAACAGCACATATGTTTATCGTAAATCCCTTACATTTAAAAAAGATGGATAATTTATTTTCTACTCACCCAAATACATATAACCGCGTACGTGAACTGGAAAAATTAGCAAAAAACAGCTAATGCTTCTTGGGTTACTACGCTCTTTTTGCTAGATAAGAGTAAAAATCCCCATAAGGGGAATTTGTAATGTAAATGGTGGTGGACTAGCCTCCACTTTTCTAACTTTTCAAACATAACTTAAACACTTGATTCAGAACAGCAAAAAATCACGTCTAAAAATACCGGGGTTTTTACGCATACACCAGTTCGAATCCCGACAACCATTGGGAAACGACCCGAACGGGATTTTTACTATTCATTTGAGTATCGTGCCGTCCAAATAGACCCGATAAGGTTTATTATCTTGCATTCAGCCTGTTTTGTGTTAAAATAGTACCGAGAGGGTTTATTGATGGATGCACTTAAAGACACAAAACAACTGGGACAGATGATCCGTGCCGCCCGTAAAAACCAAGGATTAACACAAGAGCAACTGGCCGCAACATGCGGCACGGGCGTACGTTTTATTCGAGAGCTGGAGCATGGCAAAGAATCCTGCCAAATCGGCAAAGCGATGATGGTTGTCAAAATGCTGGGCATGGAGATATTGATAGATGGGAGCACATCATGAGCCGTATTCTTGATGTATATCTCCATGAGGTCTTTGCCGGGCAGCTAATCCAAAATGATTCCGGCGCTTTGTCATTTGCCTATGATGAAAGCTATGTAAGCGGAAATTATGCGCTTCTGTCGTTATCTTTGCCATTACAAGCAGAGATTTTTGAAGGCGATGTTGCGCGCGCTTTTTTCTCAGGCTTGCTGCCCGATGATATTGTGCGCCACCGTTTGGCGCGTTATTTGGGAGTGTCGGAAAAGAATCCCTTTTCCTTGCTGGAGGCCATTGGCGGGGAATGTGCTGGCGCTCTATCGCTTTATCCGCAAGGGGGGATGCCGCCGGAAGCCACGCCAGATGACTTTGAAATTCTGGACGATAAAAAGCTGCAGGAAATTCTGGATCTCTTAAAACGCCGTCCGCTTCTGGCTGGTGATGATGGGCTGCGCCTGTCCCTCGCCGGAGCGCAAGACAAAATCGCGGTGGGGTTGCGCGATGATAAAATCGCCTTGATACGGGGAACAACTCCTACCACGCACATTTTAAAGCCTGTCATTGAAGATATTAAAGATAGTGTTCACAACGAACTGTTTTGTATGCGCCTTGCAAAGCTGGTTGGTATTGATGTGCCCGCTTCCCAAATCCGCCATGTGAATGATACGCCCTATTTTCTAATAGAGCGCTATGACAGGGTGCTTGGTGATAACGGCACAGTCAAAAGGCTTCATCAGGAAGATTTTTGTCAGGCTTTGGGTATAATGCCCGATGTAAAATATGAGCGTGAAGGTGGCCCCAATTTTGCGCGGTGTCAGGATGTTTTGCGTGAGGCTTCCGCGAAACCTGCTGCTGACCAGATCGCTTTGCTGGAGCGTCTTATTTTTAATTACCTCATCGGAAACGCCGATGCACATGGAAAGAATTTCTCGCTGCTTTATAAGGGCAACAAGCCAGAACTTGCCCCAGCCTATGATTTATTAAGCACGGCGGTTTATCCTGATTTATCCGCAAAAATGGCCATGAAGATAGGTGGAAAATACAAACCGGATGATGTTTTCCTGCGTCATTGGTACAAGCTGGTTCCTGACACGGCGGCAGCCAGAAAAAATCTTGAAAAACAGATTGAGGCCATGGCGATAAACTGCCGGGACAAGGCGCATGATTTGATAGAAACGTTAGAAAAAGAAAATATCAGATCAAGCATTTTCCATGACATATGCGAAGTTATTAATAAACGCGCAAACCATATCGGAGACGAATTATTATAATGTTAATTATTTTCTACAGATCCGTTTTTTGTAGATTTTGTTAAAAAATCTAAAAGCATCATCATGAATATTGAATGGGAAAGATTGTTCCATGCTATAAGGTGATTCTCCTCTATATTCACTCATATCACTTGCCATGTATAAAATAATTCTTACGAATTAGTGGATTAATTATGCCACTATCCTTATAAGTTCCATTATAAATATTCACATATCGAGTTTTAGTATTGTTTTCTATGTAATATGATATAAATTCTGCTTTCTCAGGTGTTAAATCATTCCAATCTTTTTTTCTTTTAATTTTTTTGTAAATGCTATATCCAACCTTCTCAACCAAAGAAACTACAAGCATGCAAACTGGAAAAAGAAATAGGATTGTAAGTGTAACTTTTGTTGGGTCGTTGTCATCTGACCAGATAAAAAATAAAGCGGTTCCAAAAGAAATTATGGCTGATATTTGAAATTTTGTGCTGTCAGCAATTACCCTAAAATAATCCATAAAATTAATGTTTGGTAACATGCTTAACTTTCTGCTAGAAAAATGGTGGAGGGGACAGGATTTGAACCTGTGTACGCTACGCGGCCAGATTTACAGTCTGGTGCCTTTAACCACTCGGCCACCCCTCCACGGGATAATTCGAAGCCATATAAAAAAAGAATTTTACTCTTCCTGTCAACAAGTATATTTATTTTTTATCAAAAAAATAGGTTTTATCATGAAAAACAGAAAAAAATACAGTAATAAAATACAAAACAAACC
>JALTZE010000189.1 GCA_027051315.1 Micavibrio sp. | reverse complement strand
GATATATATATATAGCATTAGTTAACGATAATCATGAAAATAAAACAAATATGCAATCAATATACAAAACACCAGAAGATTTCAGAGGTGCTTGCCAATATGCATATAAACAATTCATGAATATGGTAAGTCCCATTCAAGCCACAGCAAATACATTTCATCTTTTTAATGAATTAGGTATTCCCCAACAAGCCATATCAAACTCATTATCTTCCAGTGTTCATGCAAGTTTAGAACACATAAATTTCCAGAAAAACCTTTTTGATGAGATAATATGTAAAGGTGATATAACAAGAATTGAAGAAATAAATGGAAAAAAAGAAGAAGTAATTATTACAAAACCAGACCCTGAACCTTTGCATATTGGTAGAAGAAGACTAAACAAAAAATTTAATGAAAAAGCTGGTGACCATGATAATTTCGTTGAACATGTTAGAATAGAAGATGTGCTCTTTATCGGCGACAGTAAAACAGATGTAGCTGCCGCCCTCCGAGCTGGCTGTGATATTATACATCTAATTGATGAAGGAAAAGAAGTAGGTAGTAACTATATTGAAAAAATGACTCAAACACATGGAACAAGTTCCGTGTACAGATTCATGAAAAGAGATGAACTTATAAACTATGTCCGCAATCATATTCTTACAGGAAAAAGAATTGAACCTTCTTATCCTAAACCAGCAATATAAAAATATTGACAAGAACAATATATAAAATTACCGTTCCTATTTTTAAAATATTTTAGGATAATAAAATGCGCATCGGAATCGACCTTGGCGGAACAAAAACTGAAATTATTTGTCTTAACTCAAATAATGGGAAAGAATTATACCGCCACAGAGTACCAACTCCCAAAAATGATTATCAAGCAACCATAAAAAATATGGCAGATATGGTTTTTCAGGCAGAAGAAAAACTTGGTGAAAAAGGAACAGTTGGCGTTGGCATTCCAGGAACAATATCCTCAATAACAGGCAATGTAAAAAATGCAAATTCTACATGGTTAAACGGCAATCCTTTAGATAAAGACCTTGGAAACATATTAGATAGGGAAGTAAAAGTTGAAAATGATGCAAATTGCTTTGCTGTATCCGAAGCAACCGATGGTGCAGCAAGAGGCGCAAAAGTTGTCTTTGGCGTAATAATAGGAACAGGTTGCGGCGGTGGAGTAGTAGCAGAAGGTAAACCAATATCAGGTCTAAACGGTATCGGAGGAGAATGGGGACATAACCCTCTACCAATGCCAAAAATATTCAGCCCTAATGCAGGCTCTGAATATCTTGAATATTTTGACCGTAACGAAGATGTCGAAACAAGAATAAGCAAAATATATAAACATAAAGACAAACTTAATTTCTTTACTAATGACTGGGCAGAAAATGAATATCCAGGTCAGCAATGCTATTGCGGGAAACGCGGTTGTATTGAAACATGGCTTTCAGGAACAGGATTCAAAAATGATTATATCCATGTAACAGGAGAAACATTATCAACCCACGACATCATAGCAAACGCCCAAAAAGGCGAAGAAAAAGCCGTTGCCGCCTTGAATAGATATATTGACAGAATGGCAAAATCACTCGCAGGAATTATAGATATAATTGACCCCGATGTAATAGTTTTAGGCGGAGGAATGAGCAACATAACAAAATTATATGACGCAGTCCCTGCAATATGGGATAAATATATATTTTCTGATGATTGCCATACCAAATTAGTTCCTCCAAGATTCGGAGACTCATCAGGCGTACGTGGAGCAGCATGGTTATGGAGTGATTAGGAAATATCTTAATTCAATCAAGTATTTAACATATTGCGAGCTGTTTTTAAAAAATCTATTCATATTAATAAATAGGTAACTAATTACTGCTTTACTTAATGTGTATTTTATTTATAAAAAACATCTGGATAGATATAATATCATTTGAACGGAGAATAATATGCAGGCTTTTAAACAAAATAAACAATTAAGAATATTACTTGTTCTATTCGCCTGTTTAAATATATCTTCCTGCTCTACTACTTCATATCATGATGAAACACTTGGTATAAATGACCCTTTTGAAGAAGTAAATAGAACCGTATTTGCTTTCAATGATGCCGTAGATAATGCTATTATGAAACCAGTAGCAAAAACTTACCGCGCAGCACTGCCAAAGCCCGCCCGTACAGGGATAAGGAATTTTATAACCAATCTTAGAAGCCCAATTGATATAGGAAATCAGATTTTACAAGGCGATATAATCGGTGCAGCCGATGGAATTACACGAACTTTTGTTAATACATTTTTCGGAATAGGTGGACTTATCGATATTGCTGCAAAAGAAGGTCTAGAATATGAAAATGAAGATTTCGGTCAAACAATGGCTGTATGGGGAATAGGAAACGGTCCTTACATCGTACTCCCTCTAATCGGCCCTAATAATCTAAGAGACCATTTAGGAACACTTGCAGATAGTTACGCAGACCCCATAAGGCTATATCTACATAACACAGATAATGAAGAAATATATTATTCTAAATTTGCAGTAGAAGTAATAGATAAAAGGGAAGAATTGCTTGATGTCCTATCTGACCTAAGAGCAAATTCCATAGATTACTACGCCGCAATAAGAGGAGTTATATATCAAAAAAGAAATGCTTTGATAAAAGATATGAAAGAAAATGACCAATATGCATTAGAAATGCCAGATTTCGATGATGATTGGGAATAATTTAGAGGATTGATAAATAAATGAACTTATATAAAAAATTAATTCCAATAGCTTTTATAACAATATTATCTATATATCCAGCAAATAATCAGGCTTTTTCTGCTAACTCACTTGGATATAAAATAGATACATCTTATTCCCCAAA
>JALTZE010000188.1 GCA_027051315.1 Micavibrio sp. | reverse complement strand
AAGAAAAATTGAAAATTTTGCTAAATATTATCCTTTAGCTGTTTTTTTATGTTGTGTTGTGGTCTTTATAGAAATTATTTCTGATTTTCCTTTATATAAAATTTTACATGGTCTTGACTATAATAGTCATATAAATCCTTCTAATATGAATAGGTTGGTAGTTGCGCTTTTGATTTTGTCTGTGCCTGCGTTTTTCTTTTGTTATTTTAATAAAAATATTATTTTGGCTTTTGCTTTGCTTTTATCTTTGCTTTTCTTATTTGCCGTTACTCAGAGCCAATCAGCACAAATGGCCTTTGTTATTGGTTGTATTATTGCGATTATGCCATTGGCTAATAAATGGATTAGATATTTGCTTGCTTTTTCAGTGGTGTTTTTACTTGTTTTTGCACCTTGGATTGCTATATGGATGTTTTCCAATCTTCCTGATATTACGTCGAATTACGGCTTTTTCCAAGAAGGTTATGCGGCGGATAGAATGGAAATATGGAATTTTGTTTCTAATTATGCGTTGAATAATCCTTTATATGGTTATGGGCTTGAAGCTACGAGATTAGTGGAAGAGTTTGACACTGATAAAAAATATTTTGCTGGGGTGAGTGTTTTACATCCACATAATTTTGCAATTCAAATATGGATGGAATATGGTGCATTAGGCGTGTTTATATTTTCTGCTATTATTTTATATCTTTTTAAAGAAATAGGAAAATTACCAAATAATATAAATAAAATTTATATGATTTTGTTTTTTGTGGTTTTATCTATTTCTGCAACAGGATATGGAATGTGGCAAAGCTGGTGGTTGGGTTTGGTGGTGATTTCCGTAGCCATATCAAAAATAGCTGTGAGTTTTGCTCCTAATTCCAAGCGTAGCTGATTTTTATGCAGCGTTGATGTTTAAATCTTGCTTTTCATCAATATTATTATGCCCTGCAAATATTGATATTAGAGCATCTTCACAATCAGCGTTTCTAAGCATATCTATAAAATTTTTATCTTTTAGTTTTCTTGATATGGCAGCTATTTGTCTAAGATAGGCAGGACCATCTTTTTCTGGCGATATAAGCATGTATAAAATATCGATAGGTTTATTATCGGTTGAATTTAGTGCAACTGGTTTTTCCAGCTTTGCAAATATAGTGTATGGTTTATCTATATTACGGAGTTTTATATGAGGAAATGCTATACCATCTCCTATACCGCATTGGCAGTTTTTTTCTGTATTTAGCAGATTATTAAATAATTCTTCACTATCAATATTAGTTATTTTTGATTTTTCTGAAATTATGTTTGATAATTTTTGTATCAAGCTAGCAGAATTACCAGCACTTATATTGTAAATTACAAAATCTGGAAGTGGTCTATCATGCTTTTCTACTGTTTTATTTATGGCTATCATTCACCCCTCCTGAATGTTTATAGCTATGGGGTTTTCTTACATGAAAAATTAGTCTAGGCAAGGAAAAAAATAGCTTTTTTTATAACTATGTTTGGTCTGAAGAATCGCTTTGAAAAAAAGTAAGTTTGTTATTTTCTAGATTATAAATTTGGGAATATCTATAAAAAAACAGAATCTTTGAAAAAAGATTCTGTTCATGATTCGATAATAATTTTGTTTCTAAGCAGTTTTTTTATTACTTATACTTGCTTGCGGGTCAACCCAACCAATATTTCCATCAGAACGTCTGTAAACCATGTTAAGACCTTCATTTGATGGATTTTTGAATAATATTGCAGATTGTCCTGATAAATCCATTCTCATTACTGCTTCTGAAACACTCATAGTTTGAATATTTGTCACCATTTCAGCTATTATCATAGGCTCATCATTGTTACTTTCTTCTTCTTTTTCTTCTGTTGCAGATAGAGTGTAATAACGTGCCTCCAGAGTATCTTCTGGATTTGTTTCCTCGACTCTTTCGTGATGGTCGCGTATTTTACGTTTATATCTACGAAGTTGCTTTGAAAGTTTTTCTGCAGCACTATCAAAAGCCAGATAGGGGTCTTTCTCAGTAGAATGTGCCTGAGCAGTTATATTCTTTCCAACATGTATAGATATTTGAACTTTGTAAAAAGTGCTACCTTCTCTTGAAAAGGTAACAGTAGCATCAGTCGCTCTTCCGAAATATTTTTGATTTATATCTTCCATATGGTCGCTTACGTGGGTGCGTAGAGCATCTCCGACATCAAGCTGTTTTCCTTGTACAGTTAATTGCATTTTATCTTCACCTTCTTAATTTTTTTATGTTTTCATTGTACCATATTAATTTAGTGGTTTGTAGCAGGATTTTTAGTATTTGTAAGTTTTATTTTATGAATTTAGGATGTGATATACATAAATTCATGAAGTGATTTCCTCTTTCTTCAAAATTATTATGTTCTATGAAGCTTGGGGCGGCTGGGGAAAGGATAAGTACGCTATTTTCGGGTAGATTTTTGGTTATATATGAAAATGCTTTTGAAAGATTTGGAAAGGAAGCAGTTTTTATATGTGGTGAATTATTTTTAAGTGAGTTTTGTATTTTTTCTCCAGTTTCAGGTAGGGTTGCTATATATCCAATATCAAAATGCGAAAGCTCCTTTGTAAAAGATGTGTAGTCTTGACCTCTATCCAGTCCTCCCATGATTATAAAGATTTTATAATCTTTATATACTTTCAAAGCGGCGAGTGTGGTTTGGGGAATAGTTGATATACTATCATTTACACATAATGTATTTTCTATTTTTCCGAATTCTTGTAATCGGTGAGGAAGGGGCTCTAATCTTTCAAGGTTAAGATTATGTTCTTTTATTCCTAAGCAATCTAACAATTTTAATGTAGCTGCAAGATTTTCAATATTATGTGTGCCTTTTAAAGGGAAAGCACTATTGCAAATATTTATTGTATTAAACC
>JALTZE010000187.1 GCA_027051315.1 Micavibrio sp. | reverse complement strand
TGGTAGTAGAAAACAAAAAGGGCATAAAAAACAAGATGATGTTTCTGAAAAAGAAGTTGTAGGTTTTGGTGAGGATATGCCTGCTTTTATGGTATCTTCTATTGACTAAATCATTATATGTAAGCAAAATAATCTTTGTTGTTTCGAAAATCCTACAATCACAATATAAATGATAAAATCTGATACATTGCGCAAGAGCTTATTTAGAGCGGTTATTTTATCGCTTAGTCTTAGTATCGTATCATATTATAATCCTGTTAATGCTGAAGAATCATATAGTAAGGAAGCTCCTGTCGATTTGGTTGCTGATAGTTTGCAATATGATGAAACTGGGCAAATTATCACGGCAATAGGTGAAGTTGAGTTGGTTCAGTCGGGGCGAATCTTAAGGGCTGATAAAATTATTTATGATATGAGTAGTGATAAAGTTACTGCTGTTGGTAATGTTGCTCTTATGGAAGTTAATGGTGATGTCCATCTTGCTGAAAGTTTTGAGCTTTCTGATAATATGAAAAAAGGATTTGTGGAGGGGCTTAATACTGTATTGATTGATGGTTCTAGATTTAAGGCAGATAAAGGAGAAAAAGACGGAAATAATCGTACTATAATGTATAATGCCAGTTATACGCCGTGTGAGCCTTGTAAAGATAATCCTGAAAAAGCTCCTTTATGGGGAATAAGAGCATCAAAAGTTGTTTATGATGAGAATGAACGTAGAATTTCATATAAAAATGCGCGCTTTGAAGTAAAAGGAGTTCCTATAGCTTATACTCCTTATTTTTCTCACCCTGATGGTAGTGTTAAAAGAAAAAGCGGGTTTCTTGCTCCAAGATTTGGCTGGGATTCGTCTTTGGGGTTGAGTGTAAGGGAAAATTATTATTGGGATATTGCTCCTAATAAAGATTTGACCATAGGTACTGAAGTATTTTCAGGGCAGTTTCCTATGTTATTGGGAGAGTATAGGCACAGATTTTCAAAGGCGAAGTTTAAAGTTAATAGTTCTATGGCTTGGTCTGAAAGAACTGATAATATTGCAGGAGAAAATATAAATATAGATGAAGAATTTAGAGGGCATCTATTTGTTGATAGTTTATGGGATATGAATGAAAATTGGCGTTCAGGACTTGATGTAGAACTTACTTCTGATGAGCAGTATCTTAGACAGTATAATATTACTAATGATTATATTCTTGAAAACAGGCTTTATGCAGAAAGATTTTCAGGAAGAAATTATTTTACAACGCAACTTCTTTCATTTCAGGACCTTAGGGTGGCAGAGCAAAAAGACGAAGACCAGCCTAATATATTACCTGAAATATATGCTTCATTTTATGGTAGTCCAAATTCGGCTCTTGGCGGAAGAATGCAAGCAGAGATTCATAGCTTGGGGCTTGTTAGAGAAGGAAATGGGCAAGATGTAGGGCGCGTTATTGCTAAATTAGGTTGGGAAAAGCAATTTATATTGCCAAATGGTATTATATCAAAATTAAATACTGATATTCGGGGGGATTATTACAGTATAAGTGATAGAAATGAGGCTGTTAGTGGCTCGGGAATTAGTAAAAGTGCTAGTGAATTTAGGTTTTTTCCAAAGCTATCTGTTGAAAGTTCTTATCCTCTTATAAAGGATTTTGAAAATAATAATTTGTTGATAGAGCCAGTAATACAGGCCGTATTATCGCCTAGCTTAAAGGATAATTTTTCAGTACCAAATGAAGATAGTCAAGATGTTCAGCTTGATGCGAGTAATCTTTTTTCGGATAATCGTTTTCCTGGTTATGACAGAATAGAGGATAGAACGCATATTTCTTATGGTATAAGGTCAGGTGTTTATGCTGATGATGGAAGTTCAATAGAAGGATTTATCGGGCAAAGCTATAGATTTTCAGATATAGATAATCCTTTTCCTGACGGTTCAGGGCTTTCAAGAAAAGAGTCCGATTTTGTTGGACAATTATCTGCCGAATATAAAGATTATTTTAATATGGATTATCGTTTTCAGCTTGCTGGTAATGATTTTAATTCGGGGCGTCATGAATTTGATGGTTCATATAATAAGGGAAAATTTAGTCTTGGAGCCAGATATCTTTATGCTAGTTCAGTAGAAAATACAGATATTAATGATAGTAGAGAGCAGATAAATAGCTCAGTTGGATATTATTTAAATAAAGAATGGAGAGTAAGGGGAACGGCGTTGTATGATTTGGGTAGTGAACCAGGTTTGAGGCGTGCAAGTTTTGGGGTTGATTATTATGGGCGTTGTGTAAGTTTTTCAGTCACAGCTAAAAGAACTCTGACAACAGAATCTACTGGTGATAGTGATACAAAAATAGTATTTTCTGTTGGATTGAAGAATCTTGGAGAATTTTCGGCCTCAGGATTGAATGAGCCATAGAGAGGATTCATTGTTAGAATTTGTAAGTTCGTCTTTTCATATGTGGTTTGTATTTGCTCTTACTCTGGTTGCAGTATGGGCTTTTGTTAGTGAGAAATTCTCTATTGAAGTAACATGTGTAGCTATTTTAACCTGCTTGTTGATATTTGGTCAGGTTTTCCCGCTTGAAAATGAGCTAGGTCATAATAAGCTAGATTCATATAATTTATTGGCTGGGTTTGCTAATCCTTCTCTTATTGCTGTTCTTGCTTTGCTTGTTGTGGGGCAGGGAATGATACAGACTGATGCCCTTCGCCCTGTTACGCAGATGTTTCTGACTGATAGCAAGTTTTGGGCTAAAATATCTTTATATTCGATATTGGTTTTTACTTTGGTTATGTCTGCTTTTCTTAATAATACTCCCGTTGTGGTTATTGCTATACCTATATTGCAGGCTCTTGCCTCTTCTGTTGGTATGTCCGATAGTCGGGTTATGATACCTCTTAGTTTTGCGGCTATCTTGGGTGGTATGACTACTTTAATCGGTTCTT
>JALTZE010000186.1 GCA_027051315.1 Micavibrio sp. | reverse complement strand
AAAGCAAGAGGTATCCAGAAAGTTCAGTTTTACAATTTCAGGTCTATGGAAGTTGATACCGGAATTGAAGCCACAGTTCAGCTGATAGAAACAAAACTTCCTGAAGAAAAGAAAGAAAAGAAAACTTCCCCAGATACTACTGCGAGCACAACAGTTTCCTCTAAAAAAAACAACAATAAAACAAAAACATGCACAGCCCAGTCAACAGATGAGTACTGCAGGAAACTACTGGTCAAGTATGAAAAAGAAAGGATGGAAGGTAAAACCGCCCTTGCATTTGAGGACTGGGCAAAGCAAAAACCTCTGCCACCTTCGGCAGATACGGATACAGCAGCAGCATAGATCCTTTATTTGTCCAACCTGTCCTAACACTGCCTATTAGTGTGTTTTATCTTTTAATCAAAATTAAACCCATAGGTCAAATAATGAAAGCAAAAGCAAAAGGCTCAAGAGTAGAAAGAGAAGTTAAGAAAATTTTTGAAGAAGCTGGATTTGAAACAGTCCGTTCTGCAGCTTCTCTTGGCAAAGCAGATTTGTTTGTAGATGGCATAGGTTCTATTCAAGTCAAAGCACGCAAAAGTTTTGCGATTTTAAACATGTTTGACGGAGCTGACAAGCTGGTTATCAAAGCCAACAGAAAAGAGCCTTACATAGTATTACCCCTAAAGAGATATCTGGAGGAAATCAAATGTCAGAATGGCAAGTAGCAATTAGTATTGGACAGCTGATCGGAACAGTTGGAGCATTAGTCTGGTTTACACGAAGTTTGAAAGCTGACCTTTCAAGATTGCAGGACAATCACAATAAAAGACTGGAGGATCTCCAGGAAAAACATTACAAGCTGAGAGAAGAGATAGCAGACAAATATCTAAAAAGAGACGAGTGGCTTGCATATCACAATAAAACAGAAGCAAAAATGGAAAGAGAATTTGAAGAAATTAAAAAACTTATTATGGAGATAAGAAATGGAAAAAGTGGATAAGCAGATTAATGCTTTAATCTTAAAATTTCTGGACAAGATGGGAAACGAGGGACTAACCATCGCATTTATTGAGGGGCTTCTTTATGACTGGCATCTGTTTCCGGACAGACATCATCTAATGAACGTGAATATAAGATATTTGATTAACAAACATTACATAGAACCAAAGAATAACCACCCAATAATTGATGATGCAATGAAATTCAGGATCACACCTAAAGGTAAAGCTTTACTTAAAAAAGAGTTTATAGATGCAAATATTGACCTGGAGATTTAATTATGCCGAGAAAACACAATTTTGATAAACAGCCGCATTTAAAAAAAGAAGTTGCAAGAATGTATGCAGAAGGCAAGACAATAACCGAAATAGAGCAGGAACTGAAAATAAAATTCCCGAATGCACAGGCTTCAAGAACATCAATCCATAGATTTATCCAGAGAGTAAAACCACTTCTGGAACTAAAACAGGCAGGCTTGCTTTCAGATGAAGATTTTGACCTTATGACCCAGTCTCAAAATATAGCACTGCTTACAAATGGTTTGCTTATGGAACTATTTGCAGAATGGCAGGAAAAAGGGGAAATAGAAGAAAAAAAGATTGATAAATTACTATCTCTTATAAATGCTTCAGCAAACCTTTCACGTTCAACTGCATATGTTGAGAAAACAAAAACACAGCTAATCCAACACACAGAAAAGATGTTTGAAAAAATCACAAAAGTATTAATTGAAGTAGTAGAAGATAAGCAGCTTCGAGAAAAAATAATTAACAGGCTTCAAGATGAGTTATAAAAAAGAAGGGATAAAAAGAGCTTTAAAAAAAGTAAAAGATCAATCTCAAAAGCAGGATCCTGAAAAACAAGAAAGGATTGAAAAAGCCAAAAATGATTTCTGGTTTTTCTGTTCTTATTACCTTCCTCATTATTTCAGTAGTGAGCCTGCAGAATACCATAAAATACTGGTTGAGATAATAAACACAGAAAAAATAGACAGTTTCCAGGTTAACCAGCTTAAACAATACATCAAACCCAAATATCACAACCTTTTGAAACCAATTCATAAACTTGAAGGGTTGGTGGATGTAGAACCAAGAGAACACGCAAAATCAACCAGAATGAGCCTTGCTTATCCTCTCTGGAGAGCTTTAACAGGTAAATCTAAATTCATACTTTTAATGTCAGCATCTCAAGAAATGGCAAATCTGTTTTTAGAGAACATAAAAGCAGAGCTTGAAGAAAACGAGAAACTAATAAACGACTTTGGTGAGCAGCAAGGGGACAAATGGAAGTCTGATTTTATAACACTAAAAAATGGGTCTGCTATAGCCTCAAAAGGTGCTGGAGCTTCAATGAGAGGTATCAGATACCGCCAGCATAGACCAGATTTAGTAATAGCAGACGACATTATGAAGGACGATTTAGCAAACTCACCAGCACAAAGAGAAAAACTCTACAGATGGTTTAAAAGAGTGGTAATGGCACTTGGCAAAAATGCTTTTGTAGTTGTAGTAAATACGATTTTCCATTCAGATGATTTACCCTCAAGACTGCTTAAAGAAATAAAAGAAGAAAAATTAAAAAACTGGTTAGGCTTAAGATTTTCAGCAATACTTGAAGATGGAACGCCGCTTTGGAAAGAAATGTGGTCTATTGAAGATTTAGAGAAAAAGAAAAGAGCCTTAGGTTCTGTTCACTTTTCAACAGAGTATCTCAACGAACCCCTATCAGAAGAGGATATGATATTCAAACTCTCCTGGATTGAATATTACCAGCCAATTGAGATACACAATAAGAGACTTGAAATCGTAATGGGCATAGACCCGGCAACAGGAAAGAAAAGAGGAGACTATTCAGCCATAGTAACAGTAGCAAAAGACCTTGATACAGGCATTTATTATGTTCTGGATGCCTATGGGGAGAAAATATCAGACCTGAAATTTGCCAATAAAATAATTGAAAAATATCTC
>JALTZE010000185.1 GCA_027051315.1 Micavibrio sp. | reverse complement strand
CTTTCATTTCTAAAAAGAACCACAACACTTGCAGTTGCACCAATAGATACTGAACCGCCATCAACTTCGCTTTCAACAGCAACCAAACCATCTCCAGATGTAGCATTACCGCTTGCACTCCTAGCGACGGGGTCTTCAAATGCAGACCTAGCGTATGCATTACTCGGTAATGACATTACCGTAATCACCAAAAAGAAAATTAGAAAATATTTTATATTAACAGCCATAACAGTCCTTTAATCATACTTATTACATATCAGGGTTAAGTAAGTCCGGCGATATTGTACCTTGCGGATATAACTCCTCAACATCTATAGTTTCTTTGCTTACAGCCTGTTCATCTTTATTATTATTTATATTTTCTTTTAGCAACTCTTGCGGTTTATCAAGCCTTTCTTTAACCTTCACAACCTCAGCCTTTTCTACAGAAACCTCTTCTTTCTTAGCAACCACATCTTCTTTAATTTCTTTTTCTTCTTTCTTTGAACGAGGTCTTGGCATTTCAGATATTTTTGCTTTTTGCTCATGCTTAGGAACAACATAATCAACTTTATTGGGTACTTTTATATTATTTGGCTGAGTATATACTATGACTTTAGGGCGCATTAAAAATACAAGCTCAACATTACTTGTACCGCTTGACCTGCTTGTTGGTATGAACGGGCTATGGAATCCCAACCCTGATTTATCAAAATTATTTATTTCCCTCACCAAACCAGCAAGAAGCAATGAATCCCCTGGACGTATCCTGATATGAGTTTCAACTTCTCTTTCCGTTGTTTGAGGAAGCTGAACAATTGCATCTGGATTATCGTCAAATGTTTCTATTCCCCTTACTTCCTGAAGCAAAATATTAATATTTCCATATACTGTTGAATTATCCCAAAATCCTTCAATCTCAAGCGTAAAGCCAGTATCAACGGAATCTGTTGTAGTAGATACAGATTCTATCCCTTGCTCCATTGACCTTGTGATAGAAGATACATAATTTTGCGTATCAGCAACACGCAACCTAGAGCTTGAACCTGAAAGCATTGTTATTTGGGGCTGCGATATGGTTTTTACCGCACCATAATCAGAAATAAATTTAAATACATCACCAGCGCTTAAATCCACTTGCCCTTTTGTTGGCAGCCCTATACTGATAGGAGCACCTAAAGAAGGGTCAACAACGCCAGATACGGATATACCTGTATTAAAATTACCAAGGTCAGCCATCTGACTCCAGTTAATGCCAGTTGAGTTACCAGAATCAAGAGATACCTCCCATATATAGGTTTCAAACACCACCATGGCAGTTCCCGACCTTAATTTCTGGAAGTATTTTTTAGCTATTTCAGATGTTCTATGGCTTGCTTCGTATATTATCGTTCTGGTTCCCTCATCAACAACAGGGGCATTTCCTGTTATTGCCTCTATTGCCCCAGATATTTCAGAAAGAAGTGTTGTTGTTTCCCCTATCGGTGGTATCGTTACAGTAAAAGTTTGTGTATCTTTTACCACAAGCATACCATCTTCTGTTGAGCAATATAAATCAGCCAACCCACACATGCGTGTAACTACATCACTTACCCTACCTTTAAGATTAACCACAGTTATTGTCCTTGAAAGCCCTTTCGAACTCTCAAAAGCTATTGGATAGTTATAATCATCAAGAACAAGTTGCAAAGCACCCGCTAACGTTTCCCCACGCAATTCATATGGCCCTACGATATCATCTGGTAAATTGGTTTGAATTTTAACTTCCGGCACCAAGACATCTTCGCCTAATGGCAGATACATAACACTATCTGGTTTTTCGTTTACTGCTTTTTCCCTCTTATCCGCAGAAACAGGGGGAGGAATATCAACATCCTTTACCATTGGAACATTGAAATCACTACATGAAACCAATATAGATGATAGAGCCATCATGGAAAATAGACGCCCATATCTGAGAATTTTAGTCTTCAATTTTTTATTTTCTGGCATTTACAGCCCCAATTAAATTAGTAATAAACTATTTCCCATTATGAAGGATTGTTCTAGCTACCATCTTTATTAACCTATCTTTTTGCACAGGTTTAATTAAAACAGCGGCAACCCCCCATTTTTGAGATTCCCCTAAAAGGTCTGGGTTTTGGTCACCTGTTACCAAAATAACAGGCGTTTTAAGCTCCCTTCCCCTTAAAGCTCTTAAATATTCAAATCCATCTATTGGCTCCATTCTTACATCAACGATTGCTATATCTATAGATTTATCGGTTATATCAAGCGCCTCTTTACCATCAGATGCCTCAACAACATCATAGCCAGCATCTTGCAAATATCTGACTATTTGCATTCTTACAAAATCATTATCTTCTACAACCAGTATTTTTCCTTCGGACGCCATGCCCAGAGAACTCCCTAACCAAATAAATTATTTTCATATGCTTACTCCCCCTAAAGAAACAAGAGGTAACAAGAACCTAATACATATATAACAAAAGTTATATACAAAAATATCATCATGATAGTACATTATGTTATTGATTCGGGCAAGTACCTGTTAGATATTATTTTTATTCTATTTATTTGAGGTTATAGTGGCTGAAATTTTAATATTAATAGCAATATTTACCTGCGTTACAGCTTCAATCATTTTACTTATCATATTAGCAATAATAGATTTTAAAAAATGGCTATTACCAAATATTTACGTTTTTCCATTTGCTATATTAGGGATAATTTTTCATTTAGTTACTAATTTTTACTTTTTGGAATCTACGCAGGTTCTTTTAGGTATGGTTGTGGGGGCTGGTTTTCTCCTGACCGTAAGAATTATTGCCAACACAGCCTATAAACAGGAAGCTTTGGGGCTTGGTGATGTAAAACTTATGGGGGCTGCTGGATTATGGTTGGGAATGGAGGGGGTTTTATTCGCAATTACAATTGGGGCTTTGTGCGGATTATTACACGGACTTATAT
>JALTZE010000184.1 GCA_027051315.1 Micavibrio sp. | reverse complement strand
ACTTATGGGGGGGCTTTCACTTTTATTAAGAAGATTTTTACCTGGAAGTGCTCCATTTGTAAAAGCTGCTAATAGAAGATTAAAAATAACTGAGATGATTGTTATAGACCACAAAAGAAAGGCTATTCTTCTACAAAGGGATGATAAAGAACATCTTATAATAATAGGTTCTAATAGTGAAATAGTTGTCGAGACAAATATAAAAGCGAAAGGTAGTAACGATGGATAATGTTAGGAAAGTAAATTATCGTTATTTTGCTTTTACCAGACATCTTTTTAAATATTGCAAAAAAGTTCCCGCTTTTTTAGGAGCAACGATATTATTTTGTCTATTTCTAAGTGGGCTTGTTTTCCTTATCGACCCTGCGGCAGCGCAATCAATAAATATTGATTTAGGAGAAAATGAGAATGGTACAGTTACGGGAAGAGTTATCCAGCTAGTTGCTCTTTTAACTGTATTATCGCTTGCTCCATCTATTTTGATTATGATGACGAGTTTTACGCGAATTATAGTCGTATTGTCATTCTTAAGAACAGCCATTGGTATTCAGCAAACTCCGCCAAATACAGTTATGATTTCATTAGCCTTATTTCTTACCTTTTTTATTATGGCTCCTACTTTTGAAAAATCATATAATCAAGGGATACAACCGCTGATAAATGAAGAAATAGACGAAGTTACAGCCTTTGAAAATGCAGTTGTTCCGTTTAAAGAATTTATGCTTAAACATACTCGGGATAAGGATTTAGAATTATTTATACAAATGAATAAAACAGGCCCTTACGAAGAAAAAATGGATATTCCCTTACAGGTAGTAATACCGTCTTTTATGATTTCAGAGCTACGCAGAGCATTTGAAATAGGGTTTATGTTATTTTTACCTTTTTTAATTATAGATATGGTTACGGCCTCAATTCTTATGGCTATGGGTATGATGATGCTGCCACCTGTGATGATTTCACTTCCTTTTAAAATTATTTTCTTTGTGCTGGTTGATGGGTGGTATCTGATTAGTGGTTCACTTATACAAAGTTTCGGCCCAAGTTAATTGGAAAAATAAATAAAGAGCATAGTTTATTAATTATTAAGTTAGCTATTGAGCATAATAACGTATAGTAACCTATGTTTTTTTTAATATCATGGTTTTTAATTCAATGGAATCTATGGGAACCATTTTCCGTTTAAAGTCATCTAGGCTTTTGGTTTCTGAACCACCTAAACATACCTTTGAAATTCCTTTTTCTTTAAGTCTTTCACACATTTTTAATCCGGCAAATTCTGCAGAACTATTTCCACCAATTGATATCCTAACCAATGATGCAGCAATATTTTTTTCTTGTCCAGTTTCTTCCCATATCCAGAAACCTATAGGGGTATTTTTATCGTATATTATTACACCATCTAATGATAAGATATCATCCTCCATTAATCTTATAACTTCTATAGTTGGAGTAACCAGGTCTTCATATGTAAATTCTGGTTTCTTACCATCATTAGCCCAATTATGTACTATCTCTAATAAATCTTTTTTATCAGATTTTATATCAATAATTTTGCTTGTGTAACCTTTTCTTATTGCCCTATTAATATGACTTCTAAAATTTCTGTATGCACTCCCTATATGCTCTATAACTTGTTCTGTTGATATAATATGTACAGGATATGTCCAATCCAGTATTTTTTCTGCTTCTGGTGGTGAAAAACCATGTAACTGCAATTTCATAACAAGATGCATATCTTCATTTTCTATTCTTGCAAGCTGCACTTCACCTTTTGATAACATTTTATCACTAAGAGCACTTTGAATAAGCCGAATAGGACTTTTACCTATGGGGGGAAACAATAATATACTCTCTTGTTTTTTATTTGGATGCCTAGCTGCAACTAAAAATGTTTCTTCATTTCCATATATCCACAATCCTTTGCGTCCAGTCATCAAATAATATGCGGAAGAAATTGAAAAATAGTCATGCCTATCTACCTCATTAAGTTTAAGATCTAAGAGCCTAATATTATTTCTAGAAATTGGCTTAAAAGAAAATTCTTTCTCTTGAAACTGTTGATTTTTAAATTGTAAAATCATACTAATTAACTTTCTGTTCACTTATTGGTTCTGCATGTTCCCACACAAGATCAAACATATTTTTTAATATTTGATAAAATCTTTTATGTTGTATTACGATCATTTTTTGAGTAATTCCTAACTCTTTCATAACAACGCGATTATTGTAAAGTTGAAATGGAGTATTATAAAACTTTCCTTTAGGTAAATAACGATACCAATGATTAGGTGCAATTATATTTTTATCTCCTTTTTCAATAAGAATACGCTCAGTAATACCGGCTTTTATTAAACGATTTATATGACTTTTTACAAATTCATAATGTTCAGTATTAGATTTACTAACTTCAGATAATCCTACTATTAGAACTTCTCCTCCTGTATCTTTCATAGTGTAATAAATATCGTTAAGAATTTGTTTATTAACATTTTCTCCTTCAAGCACAGTTACAAGATTATTGGCAGGCTCTACACCTCCTTTTTCTGTAAAACTAACACCAGCAAATTCAATTGCTTGAATGATTTTTTTATAAGTATCGGTTTGAGGAATAGATCTTCCTCTTTCTATATTAAGAACAGTATCTTTAGATACTCCAGCATGGTCAGCTAAATCAGATTGTTTCCATCCTAAAAGGCTACGAGCTGCTTTAATTTGATTGATTTTTATATCCATCTTTTATCCTTATAAAGCTTAATCATATTGCTTCCAGACATAATAAATCAACATAAAACGTATTTCAATAATAAAAAACCGGAAAATAAACTTGACTTTTACATAAATATCAGTTAAAAACGTATAACAATACAGAAAATACGTATTAGGTTAATGGGGAGTGTGGAAATTATTAACATAATAACTATATGGGGAAAAATAATGACTAATATAATAG
>JALTZE010000183.1 GCA_027051315.1 Micavibrio sp. | reverse complement strand
GTTGTGGTTATTGCTATACCTATATTGCAGGCTCTTGCCTCTTCTGTTGGTATGTCCGATAGTCGGGTTATGATACCTCTTAGTTTTGCGGCTATCTTGGGTGGTATGACTACTTTAATCGGTTCTTCTACTAACTTGCTTGTTTCTAGTGCTATGGTTGACCTTGGTTATGATGCTATTGGGCTTTTTGATTTTTGGAAACCTGGTAGTATTATGGCGGCTGTGGGGCTTTTATATGTTATGTTTATCTTGCCTAAGCTTCTGCCTGATAGGGGGTCTATGAAAGACCAGCTTTTGGGTGATGATAAGGAATTTATTGCTGAAATAGATGTTGGTAAAAATAGTGTTTTAATAGGTGCAGAATGTGTTAATGGTAAATTTGATATTATTTCTGACCTTAAAGTTAGGCTGATACAACGTTCTGGGCATCTTATACTCCCGCCTTTTGAAGGTTATAAGATTGAAGAAAATGATATTGTAATTGTTGCGGCAAATAAGAGTGCTTTAGCAAATGTGTTATCAAAATATCCTGGATTTTTATTATCTAAAGATGAGGAAGCTTCACTTTCATTGCGCCAGCAAGGGAGCGAAGAAAATATTGAAGAAGAGGATAAAGATAATTCCCCTAAGGTTGATGAATTAGAAGAAAAAGTAGCAAGGTCAAGAATACTTGCGGAAGTTATGATTACTCCAAACTCGCGTATGGTGGAGATGTCTTTGGACCAAGCAGGATTTGATAAACAGTTTGGGGTTGTTGTTCTGGGAATACAAAGGAGGGCAAGAGTTGTAAGGAGAAGATTGGGGCGTATCAGGTTAGAGGCCGGTGATGTTCTTTTGGTTGCAGGGGCAAGAGGTGATATTGATGCAATGAGGGAGCATAGCCAGAATGTTATTGTTTTGTCAGGTTCAAAAAGAGAGTTGCCCGCTACAAAAAAAGCACCGATTGCTGGCGTTATTTTTCTTGCTACTGTTGCTAGCGCTGCTATGGGTATTATTACAATTCCTGTTGCTGCTATTACTGGAGCTGTTCTTATGATAGCTTCGGGGTGTTTGAATGTTAGGCAGGCTCTTAGAGCTATAGATAGGAAGATATTCTTGCTTGTGGGGGCTATGTTAGCTTTGGGTGCTGCGATGAGTGCTACTGGTGGTGATAGATATATAGCGGAATTAATGCTTCAGATGCCTTTTGAAAATTCTCCTATTATGTATGTTGCTATATTATTTGTTTTTGTTGCTGTTCTTACAAATGTTTTAAGTAATAATGCATGTGCAATTTTATTTACTCCAATAGCCGTTAATATGGCGATTGATTTAGGGCAAGACCCTTTTGTTTTTGCTTTGACTGTTATTTTTGCTGCTAATTGTTCTTTTGCTTCTCCTATTGGCTATAAAACCAATCTTTTAGTTATGGGACCTGGTCATTATAGATTTAAAGATTTTTTAAAAGCTGGCGTTCCGTTGATGATTATTATGTGGATTACATATATGTTTCTAGCCAAATATTATTTTGGTTTAGATGGTCTTGATAATCTTTTTAGTTGGAGATGAGCTGTTTTATGTCTATTAATTCATATAATCCTCATACGAGGTACAAATATAGAGCAAAACGTAGGATAAGAATGTTTCTTGTTCTGTGCTTTATTGCTGGTGTTTTTATCTTTACTGGATATTCATTAGGGCTTTTTAAAGCAAAAGAGATGGAAATTACCGAAACTATGACGGTAGAAGAATTAAAAAATGTAAATGAAGAGCTTAATATAAAAATTGCTAGACTTACTTCGGAAGCGAATTTGGCTGTTACAAAATATAAGCAGCTTGAACAGCTATATAATAATGAATTACCAGAGGAAGGACCGTTAAGGGAGCTTGTTAGTTTACTTAGGCAGCAAATAGAAAATGGTGTGAATCCTGAAAGGCTGGAATTTGCTATTAGGTCGGCTCGCCCCCCGACAAATTGTACTGACCCGCAAATGGTAAGATTTGTTGTTAAAACTCCGAATTATAAAGGGGCTAAAAGTGAGGTTACTATTGGTAAGGATAATGAAACTGGTGTTCCTTATGTTAGAATATATGGACAAGGGGTATCAGCAAAAAATAAAAAGGGTAAGGTTGAGGCTTGGTATGACCCTAGTAAAGCTGTTAAGGTTGAATTTGTCGATGTGAATGGAAAGGTTACAGTTAAAAAGCGTGTTCTTCCTTTTCAACATTCCGTAGTTTCAAAGGGCAGGGAATATAGATTTACTCTGGAACAGGGGGCTAGGTCTTTTATAAAAGTTACTTATGATAGTTGTGATTATCCTTGATATCTGGTTGTAATATAAGTTTGATATAGTTTTCAAGTTCACCATCTATGTTAAGTTTTAGATTTATAGGTTTATCACCATATAGTTTTTTATTTATTCCTGAGCTTTCTAATGTAGCTGTAAAATCTTTTCCAATTGTTCCGTTGAGATATAGATTTAGTTTATCGTAGCTGTAATCGCTTAGAGCATTTTTTATGTTTTTTAGATTTGTATCTGTAAAATCTTTATTACCTGAATATATTATTTTCCCACTTTGATTATTTGTAATGACGCCGTTATTTATTGATAAAGTTCCACCTTCCCATCTTAGAGGTATTTTACCATTTATTGTACCACTAACTTTTAACTCTTTGATATTCATATGTTCAAGAATTGCAGATATTTCGTTGTTTTTAAGAATTATATCGGCATTATATATATTGTCTTTGTCAGGAATATGTAAGTTATTAAGCGACCATAAACCGCCAGCAAACCATGTTTTTGCTTGGTCTATATAAAGTGTGTTTTCTAACAGTCTTATTTTTATATATGTTTCAGGAAGATTTAAAACAGGGCTTTTTAGGCTGGATATTTTTATTATATTTTGTTTTTTTAGTTTAGGTGGAAAAATTTCTTCAAATTCTAATTTAGTGTTTATATCATTTAATAATATAT
>JALTZE010000182.1 GCA_027051315.1 Micavibrio sp. | reverse complement strand
TATCAATATATAGTTTACAGGAAATGGCTAAGTACCTAATTCCTAAAAAGAAATTACATATATATAAAGTACAAAAAGACGGTAAAGATATGGCTGCTGGCTTAATATTTACTCACGGGACATCAGCGACCCATCAAATAGGGTGGATATCAGATAAAGCAAGAAAAACAGCAGCAAATAATTTTGCATTATGGCAGAGTATGCTGTATCTAAAAAATAAAGGCATAAAATATTATGATTTGGGCGGAGTTAATGATGAAGGGGCAGCAAATGTTAAGAAATTCAAAGAAGGCATGGGCGGCAATCTTATTGAGCTTTGTGGTTTTTATAGCTAGCCTACCAGCATATGCCAATGAAAAAGTTCCATATAAGAAAGATATTTATGAATATCAGATATATGCAAGTGGATTCAAAGTGTTAGATGCTGTGCTAACAATTGAATATGGAACAGATGTAGATTACAAAATATCTTTATCAGCAAAGACACATGGTTGGCTTGGTAAGCTAGTTCCATGGAGTGGTGATTATCAAAGTTCTGGATGGATAATGGAAGATGGATTAAAACGCCCCATGGAGCATATATCATCAAGTATATGGCGAGGAACTGAGGCTAAAAAGAATTTTTATTATAAACAAGATGGAAGTTTTAAGAAGCTTTATTTGGAAGAAAAGGGTAGAGATTATACTCCAAAGAATTTTGATTATAATATAACGGATAAAACTGTTGATTTGTTGACAGCCAATTTAATGATGATGGAGAAAGTGGGAAACTCTAATTCATGCAAAAGTAATACATTAGTTTTCGATGGTAAAAGAAGTTTTAACTTAAAATTTGATGATGTTGATGTGGTACAGCTTAAATCCAGCAAATATAATATATATTCAGGAAAAGCATATAAATGTACCGTAGAAATCGAACCGCAAAAAGGATATTGGCATGAAAAACCCAGAGGTTGGCTTTCTATTCAAGAACAAGGAAGAAATAAGGGGGCTCTTCCTACTATATGGCTGGGTAAAATGGAGGGAGATAATCTTTATGTTCCTGTAAAAATAATGGTAAAGACTGACTACGGGGCATTAATGATGCACCTTAAAAAACATCAAAAAATTAAACAAAAAGATAAGTGATTGGTGTCTTATAGCTGATTACAAAAGCTATACCGTTAACAAGACGAAGAATAATCACAAAATTAGGCGATGGGCTCTGGCTCATCGCTTTTTTGTGAGAATGGATTTTTATCTAAGGCCGTTTAGATTTGCATCTTTTGGCCATGTTACTTTCCAGCCTAATTTTAATTTCTTTTCTTCTTTCGGTTTCATGTAAAAGCCCCATTGTAGCAGCCCTTTGATATCTTCTGCATCTTTTTTATAATCAGGAGTAGTGGCGTCAGAAATTATTTCTACATTTATATCGTCATTTTTACTTGCTGGAATGGATTCTTCGACAATTACTTTTACATCATTTTTATGCAGATTCTGTATTTTTGTGATGTAGTGACGCTTTATAATATTATCACGCATAATCACGCCTGCATCTGTGGTTTCATCTTTTATAGTTCTTCTTGTAACCGATATTTTATCATCAATACCAAAAAATAAAATATGTTCTTCTGAAGGTCGTAGCAATGGCATATAGGATTGTCCTATATATGCGCCATCACGAAATAGATTTACTTTACCAGCAAGTATAGGAGCATCACCCTGAAGTTTGCTATGAACAGCAAGATAAGCATTATTGTCTATTTGTGGTTTTACATGTATCTCCATTTCACTTTTTGTATCAAAAACACCAATCATTAATTTTGTTTCAGTACCATCAGATTTTACGGATATTTTTCCTGGTATTTCATATTCACTGACAAAGCCTTTTGTATTTATATTTGCTGTTGTATATTGTGCTTTTCTTTTAAGTTTATCTTCTGCCATTACCTCATTTACTATTACTTCACTGTCCATTAATGCCATAGGAGCACCCATTGTTTTATTAGGAGAAGGATATCGTTGCCAGCTTTTGCTTTCTTTTTCTGGATAATATATATCAACCCACATTGGTTGTATTTCAGGAAAATTTGTACTTCTTTGTGGTTGAGCTGTTGATAATGTTAATTTTATATTATTCCAGTATTATTCCAGTCTTCGCCTGTTGTTTGCTTGACTGCGCCAAATTGTGATAAGTTCATTTTACCATTTTTGGTATTAAGTCTAGCATCATACAAGGGATACCAGTTTACATTTCTGATTTGATAGCTTAGCTTAATTTCAAGATTTGTATTTGCTGATGATTCTAAAGGTATAGTTACTTCGTACGTACTTTTTGAGCCTGTACGCATACGATTTAACTCGTTTATTGTGGCTTGTATTTTGTTATTTATCTCTCTTTCTTTTATCTCTTGTTGTATTATTGATTTTGATATTGAAGATATTTCATTATAGATGGTTTTTGCCGCTGATGACCATTGTTCAGGTTTAAGATTTATTTCAGCTATATCTTCATTTGCTCTAAGGTTAGCTTGTCTTGATAGATTATGTATAAATTCTTCTTGTGATTTTAGTGCTTTTTTTTCAGCTTTTATAGATTTTATCTGGTCTTTGAATTTTTCAAGTTGGTTATTAAGCTCTTTTTCTCGTTCAGATGTAAGTTCACTTGATATTATCTGTTTTGATATGACTGCTCCGAATTTTACATTTGCTTTTGACTTTCCTTTAACTTGTAGTGATTCTGGTATTAACAAGGCAGGAAGATTGTTAAAGATAATTTTTTGTTCACCTTCTTTTATATTTACTGTGGCTGTTCTTGTAACTTTTGCACGGTCAGAATAAATGGTAACGCTGGTGACTTTGCTTTCAACCTTAATATTTGCATAGGCTGTATTATTCAATAATAATAAAAATAAAAGAAAAAATGTCAGAATCCTCATATCAAATATCCTTGTATCTTAACAAAATCAAATTGGATTATAT
>JALTZE010000181.1 GCA_027051315.1 Micavibrio sp. | reverse complement strand
ACACAATATTTACATGCTCAATCCATGGCAAAGATTGAATCGCATTTTTTTAAAAATGAAGTTCTTGATGAAAAAAATTCTATTTTAAATCATATAGATAAAATAAGGGAAATTCCTACAACTATTATTCAAGGCAGATATGATGTTATATGTCCTATTAAGAATGCTTATGAATTGCAACAAAAATGGCCTGAGGCTGACCTTGTGATTGTTCCTGATGGTGGACATAGTGCCCTTGACCCTGCCATGAGGTCAAGATTGATAGAAGCAACGCAAAGAGCTAAATTTATTAAATAAAGATAATAGCATAGACAATGTTTCTTTGACTGATTATATATAATTATAGATAAATATTATAATTAGAGAGAAAAAATGAATTTCATATCCCTTAGAAATATTGATGTAAATGGTAAGGTTGTACTGCTTAGAGCCGACCTTAATGTTCCGACAAAAGACGGGATTATTACTGATTATACAAGAATAGATAGAGTAAAAAAGACCATAGATTATTTAAGAAAAAATGGAGCAAAAACAATTGTTATGTCCCATTTTGGACGACCAAAAGGAAAGGTTAACAAAAAATATTCACTTAAATTTATTGTTCCATCATTAAGTGAAAGATGGGAATGTGATGTAGCTTTTTTTGATGATTGCCTTGATGAACAAGCAAGAAAAAATATCAATAATGGTGAAGTAAGATTACTGGAAAATGTTAGATTTTATGAAGGTGAAGAAAATAATTGCTCTGATTTTGCTAAAAAACTAGCTAAAGGTGCTGATATATTTGTTAATGATGCTTTTTCAGCGGCACATAGAGCGCACGCATCTACTGAAGCTATTGCACATATACTTCCTTCTGCCTGTGGTTTTTTGATGGAAGAAGAGCTAAATTGCCTTAATAAAGCTTTGGAAAACCCGCAAAAACCTGTTGCCGCTATTGTTGGAGGTGCAAAAATCTCAACAAAACTTGACTTATTAAATAATCTTGTAAAAAAAGTTGATATTCTTGTGCTGGGCGGGGGAATGGCTAATAATTTTATTTATGCGCAAGGTGGAAATATTGGTAATTCATTATGTGAAAAGGAAATGAAAGATATAGTTATTCAAGTAATTGAAAATGCTAAAAATTATAAGTGTAAGATAATATTGCCGATTGATGGAGTTGCTTCAAAAGAATTTAAAGAAAACCCTGAAACATTCATAGTTAAAGCTGATGATATTCCTGATGATTTGGATAGGCTGGATATTGGGGATAAAACCATAGATATGATTAAATCAGAACTTGCCGATGTTAAAACTCTTATATGGAATGGTCCTATGGGAGCTTTTGAGATGAAACCTTTTGACCATGGAACAAATGAGCTTGCAAAATTTGTTGCTGATAAAACAATATCAGGTGATATGATATCTGTGGCAGGTGGTGGAGATACCGTAGCAGCACTTGAAAATGCAGGTGTTTCAGATAAATTTACTTATATTTCAACTGCTGGAGGTGCTTTTTTAGAATGGCTTGAAGGAAAGACTCTTCCTGCTGTTGCTGCGTTGATAAAACAATAAAAAAGCGGGCATTAGCCCGCTTTCCATAGGTTGAATTTCTTATTTTACTGAGTAACCTGACTTCCTTTTAATATTCTTTCTGCTACGCTTTCCTTTACTTTGTCGTAATAGGATATAGCTTTATTTAAAGATTCTTTTCCTGTGTTGCTATTTGCGCTTGAGAAATATCTTTGTGAAAGCAGATACATGCTTATAAAATCCTGTTTATTTATTTTCATCGCCTTACATGTCATGGCAAGCCCCTGACCACATGGTTGCATTAATATTTCTTGTACAGTTTTGGTTGGCATCTTTGTATATATAGCAAACTGTGCAACAAATGACATAATTTGACCATGTTGTAATGTTTTAATCATCATCATAGGGGTAAGCTTTCCTGCCTTCATAAATCTTTGAGCGGCATGAATCATCGCTGTTGTAGGACGTTCATTACGGAAATCATCTTCAATTAATTCTTCCATAGCTGATTGTAATCCTGCCCCTATTTCTGTTTTGAACATACCGAATTCTTGTTCAATAACATTTTGTAATTCTGCACTTACATATCTGTATAGTGCTGCTCTGACAGATTGAGGAACCTCTTTCCTTCTAAATAATGAAAGGGCTATATTTTCATCTTCCTTAACCGTTGCTGAAATAGCGTTTACAGCATGATTTGTAAGGACTATTTCGCTATTTTCCGCAAGATTTCTGGCTGTATCTATATCTTTTGTATCTGCCAAAGCATCAATCACAGAAGGTCCCATTTTTGCTCTTTGTGCTATAACTCTCCAATATTCAGGAGTTTGTGACTTTATAATATATAAAAGGTCAAAATCACCAAGAACAGTACTATGCTTTAGAACAGAGCTTGCCACAAAAATTTCATCATGTGCTATGTGCAATAATAAACGAATGGGAACATTTGGCATGACAGCAAGTCTTTCTGCCAATGTCTGACGCAAATCCCTTTCTGCTTGTTTTAGAAGTGAGATAAGTACTTCTGCTACAAGGTCCTTTTCCCTATAATTTAAGTCAATATCGAGAAGCTCCGTAATGGCATCTGCAAGCTCCATACGCGCTTCTGGCCCTTTGTCTTTTGCTAGCCCATATAATCTTTGAGTCTCATAAAGTTTAACCAAATGTGGTGCTACTTTTTCTGACTGTTCCAACATACTCATTTTAATTCAACCCCGCACTTCTTAAAGATATATTATCTTATAAAAGTATCTTTTTAGTTAATATTTATGACTTAAAGCATTTTTTTAGTGTGTGTGTCTGCCTTAGTCATGCTAAATTAAACAGTAAATTTATAAACAGATAGTTAACAAAATTAAATTATTAAAGAAATTTAATAAGAATTGTGTATTAATATAATTTATACTGAATAAAGAAGTTATTATCAAATATATAATTAAGCTATATAAGA
>JALTZE010000180.1 GCA_027051315.1 Micavibrio sp. | reverse complement strand
TTATTTATGCAAATAAAAGATAATGTTGTATTAAATAACAGATTGATTTTACTTAATAAAAATGTATTTTTTTATTTTAATTTTTAACTTGCTGTTAATTTTTTCACGTGTATCCTTAGATAGTGAAGGTTGGAAAAATTCCACCTAAAAATAGTGTATAAATGTTTGTGTATGGCAAACTTAACTTAAGGAGAATATATTATGTTACTTAAATTATTAGCTATAAAAGATGCATATGTTCGTGATGAAGAAGGTGCAACAGCTATTGAATATGGTTTGATTGCTGCTGGTATTGCTTTGGCAATATCTACTGCGGTGTTCTTATTTGGTGATAGTCTAGTTGGTTTATTTGATAGTATGACTACTAAAATGGATGAGGCTGCTGCTCTAGCTGAATAATAGTTGCAAGAATAGAAATAAAAAATCCTACCTGTTAAAATGCGGGTAGGATTTTTTATAGGATATGTTATAGTAAAGTTTGACATGTCGTCTTTTCTTATTCGAATCAAAATATTATGCTTTATTTATTGTTATATTTGTTTTTCTTGTTTTCTGCCTTGGGTGCTGGTTTTTTATCGGCAATCTCTGATATTTCGGGTATGAAGATTCCTAATGTCATGTCAGTTATCATTATTCTTTCATTTATAGGGGCGTATTCAATAGGAGCATTTGCAGGTATTTCAGAAGATGTTTTTTTTGATGTATGGAAACATGTTTTATCAGGAATTATCATGTTTGCTATTACTTATGTATTGTTTTTATTTAATATAATTGGTGGAGGGGATTCAAAACTTGCTACTGCTTATGGTTTTTGGCTCGGTTTATCAGGTCTTTCAGCATTTTTGTTTTATATGACGATGGTTGGTGGAGTTGTCGCGGTTGTTTCTATATTAATTGCTAAATTTAAACCTTTTAAGACTGTAAAGGAAGGGAGTTGGATAGCGCGTTCTCAGGCTGGTGAAAGTGTTGTCCCTTATGGTATTGCTATATTCTTAGGGGCTGTAATATCTTTTATTTATTTGGGTTATTTCAATAAAGAGGTTTTTGAATTATTTTTGTTATGAAAATTTTATTAAATATTAATATTAGTGGGAGATAATTAATTATTCCTTTTTTTAATTTCATTGATATTTCAAGTTTTGGTTTCTTTTTAAGAGCTTTGCTGTTCGTTCTGGAGGCATTTTATGAATAAGAACATTATTATAGTAGTTGTGGGAGGTTTCGTTATCGCATTATTAGTTGCGATAGTGGTTTCTAGTGGTTTGAAAAAAGATACTATTCAAAAAGTGGAAAAAGTAGAAACTGCGACTATTCTTGTTGCCTCTAAAGTAATTTTTGCAGGTGAAGAGATTACTAAGGAAAATGTAAAATGGATGGAGTGGCCTCTTTCTAATATGGTTAAAGGTTCAATAAAAAAAGCTAAGGATATGAAGTTGAAAGATATAGTTGGGGAGAGAGTAAAAACTAGAATAGAAAAAGGCCTTCCGATACTTAAAAATCAACTTGTTGATGGTGAAGATTCTTCTATGCTCTCAGCTACTCTTTCACCTGGTATGAGGGCCGTTGCGATTGATGTTAAAGCGTGGTCAATGGCAGGCGGGTTTATTTTGCCTGGTGATAGGGTTGATGTTGTTCTTACTTATCAAGTCAGAATGAGTGGAATGCGAGATAATCCGGAAATTCAAGGAACTATAAATAAATATGCATCAGAAACTATTCTTGAAAATGTAAAAGTTCTTGCTATAGACCAAAGAACAAAAAAAGGTAAAAAAAAGGAGGAAGCAGCTAAAGTTGGTAAAACAGTAACGTTAGAGGTCGATGCTAGGGGTGCAGAAAAATTGTTCTTGGCACGAAGCATGGGGGATTTGTCTTTGTCTTTAAGAGGGGTGGGGGATACAACCGTAAAAGAAAAAAAGCAATTTACTACTGATGTTAGTGTAAGTGATGTTATGAAGGAAATTACTAGAATTCAGGAAGATACTGACGGGGTTAGAAATGTAATAAGGGTTTATAATGGAGAAAATGTGCGTACAGTTCCTGTGAAAGGAAATGTTGATAAGGATTAATGCTAATATTAATGGTGAATAGTTATGTTTAAAAAATATACCAAACTTAAATTAACAGCTTTGATATTGGCAGTTATGATTGCTGCGATACCATCGGTTGTGGCTAATGCTTCGAAGGGTAATCTTGTTACTGTCGCTTCAGAAAAACAAACGAAAGACCCTACTTTAGTACTTATCCAAGGCAAAGGTGAAATAGTTGAAATAGAAGAAGAATTTTCAGATATTCTTGTAGCAAATCCTAGTATTATAGATGTAACAGCTGTTCAATCTAACAAGCTATATATTGTGGGGCTTGCTTTGGGCGGGACTAATCTTGTTGCCCTTGATGATAGTGGGAATGTAGTTAAGAGATTAAATGTTCATGTTCAGACAGATGATGTGGTTTTGCAGGAGCTTATTGATGAATTATTTCCTGATGAAGATGTAACTATAAAGGCTGTGGCAGAACAAATGTACCTGACGGGAAAGGTGTCTAATCCCGCTATTGCCAATAAGATAGCAAATATTGTTGGGCATTATCTTGCGGAGCTTCGGAATTCTTCTGATTCTGTGGATAGGCTTGTGGTAAATATGCTGGAAGTTGATGGAGAACAACAAGTTATGCTTCGGGTTAGAATTGTCGAGGCATCAAGAGATATAATCAAAGAATTTGGTATTGAAAGCAGAGTTAATAGCTATGATGCCAATGGAAATATTGCTAATATTGGGAATGGTGGCAAATTGGCCGCAGCTCTTACCGCGAATTCTCGTGATGGATTGAATAGGGACCCTTTAGGGGTTAGTAATGTTATATTTAGCCCTGGCTCTGATGGTTTGGGTTTTCTCGATTTATTAGTCAATATGCTAGATGATGACGATTTGCTTAATGTTTTGGCAGAGCCAAATCTTACTGCGATATCGGGTGAGGAAGCAGGTTTTCTTGCTGG
>JALTZE010000179.1 GCA_027051315.1 Micavibrio sp. | reverse complement strand
ATATCTTATCGATACATCTATCGCCTGAACCAAAAAGGCACTATGAGAATCTGTGGCAAGGTGCAGTATAATCCAGGTGGTGAAATGCTTTTAATGCTTCATCAAAACCTCAAAAAAAAGTATAAAATGCCATCTTTTAAGAAGGTGATACGTACATTTGATGACAAACACTTAAAAGAGTACATAAAATATGAGGAACTAAGGGATATTTATCTTTTGAATGATTTTAAAAGAGCAGATGTCGGCTCAGATCAAACAACAAGAGATAATTATGTTTGAATATATAAATACAGGTTCAATGGTTATTGGCGGTATTATCTGTATAGGGCTTCTGTTTGGTGCTATATTGGCAGCAGGAAAAGCTATCCATGAAAACAGAAAAACAAAAGCTCCATATTTTTTCCTAGGTGCAATGGTATTGATAATAGTAAGTATTACAGGAGAAGGCATTAGCACGAAAAATACTATTGAAAAAAATATATCACAGTTTCAAAATGGAAGTGAGTTAAAATGTGCAACACTCGCCACAACTTATCTTGTCAGTAAAGAGACAGGATGGAGACTTCACAAAGAAGCTTTCACAAAGGATTCGATTTTGCTGGATGCACGCTATTGTGAAGAGTAAAAATATGGCAACTGGTCCAATGTGATATAATCAGATTAAAGAAGTTTAATTGACATCAGTATGGGCTTGATTTAACAACGTATAAGGAAGGTGAAGATGGAAAGTTTTTCTTTTATTGATGCTTTGATGATTATGGGAATTTTTATAACGCTTGGATTGATGAGCGGAAAAGATGCTTATGATAAAAAGTATAAAAATAAGAACTAAAAGCAGATAGATACAATTCCGAAGCAATGGAACACGGAAGCGCAGATAAGGCCATCAAGGATATGGTAACAGGCGCGCAAGAGAAAGGAAAAGCTGCTGCTACCCATGCTGATAATTTAAGAGATAAATTTGGGAGCAATCTTGATGGCAAGCATAAAGGGTTAACTCTTGATGAGGCGTTGAGTGCCAAAAACAAAAAAAAAATAGATTCACAAGTAGGTCAAGCTCTAGGGACATTGGCAAACAAAGCAGTTGGTGTTGATTATACAGATAACGCAATGTACGGCGAAATGTCTAATCAACAAAAAACAAAAGCGAAGCTTGACGCACAAGGTGGTGTTGGCGGTGCTGTTGGTGTCGATGTGACGGATTCCTCACAAAAAGCTTCTCAACAAAAAGGTGCAGTCGAAGGTCTGCAGGAAGAAGCAGAGAAATTAGGAAAAGGACTCAAGAGTGCTGCTCAGGTGTTGGAAGATACAGCTAAAACATTAAGCCAAGGTAAATTAGAAAAAGATGTAGGAACGATAGAAGGTGCAGAAAAAAGAGGCGGCTATGCGGCTGCTTCATTTAAAGCAGGTGTTGAAGGCGGTGCAGGAATGGGAGCGGCATATGATAATATGGCCGCAATGGTCGGTTCTGATGATCCTAGTAAGATCGCACAAACACTCAAAGATAGAACATCAATGACAGACACGAAAAGACATCTTATTGAAGATATAGGAGCTTTTGGGCTAGATAAATTCAATAAAGCTATGGGAACGGATTTTCACTCAGAAGGAGCGGCGGCAGTAGCTCTTATGGGCGGTGGTGCAGTTGCGGCAGAGGCATTTCAGGCATTAAGAGGGCAGAAAGGTCCGATTAGGACAGTAGCAGGGAAAGCGTGGAATCTAACGAAATCTAAAGACTCTATGCCAGATGAACCCAGCAATAAAGCTAATAACAAAAATGGCGACAGTCCCATAAATCAAAACGACAGCACCCACGATGGCACCTCCTCTAAAAATTCTGATACTATTATAACAAAAAAGAGAGGGAGCCTAAGAGCTATTTTTCCCCACCTTTTTCTTGTAAATATTTAATTTCTATTAGTCAAATCTTGCAATACAACAATGATGTCATCCATCTTATCACTTGCGCTGCTTACCTCTTCAGATATATTATTAACATCTTCAGCATTTTTATTTAAACTATCAGAAGCTTCCGCAATTGATTGAATAAGTATATTGGTAGTGGCGGAAGATTCTGCTAAGCTTTTTTGTGTTCTTTCTGCTAATTTTCTTACTTCATCGGCAACTACAGCAAAACCGCGACCATGCTCTCCTGCTCTTGCTGCTTCAATTGCTGCGTTAAGCGCAAGAAGGTTTGTCTGTTCTGCAATCTCTCCGATTGTTGCTAAAATCTCTTTTGTGTCGTTTGCATTACCGACTAAGGCTTCAAGACTTTCGACCATCTCATTCTCTTTAGAAGAAATATTATGAATACGATTTACTATTGTATTAATCATATATTTAAAATCTACAATTGTAGTATTTGTTATATTTTCGATAGTGCTATTAAGATCTTGAGCGGATGATTCAATTGACATTCTTGAATTCGTATTTTCTTGTTGCATATCTTGTAATGCTTGACCAAGGTTGTTGATGTTTTTTAGCAAATCTGCCATTTTTGCTTCAACATTAATTTCACATCTTGCCTCAAAATCACCATTTGCAAATTTTTGAAGTGTTTGAATCGCGTTGTCAAGATTGACTTCAGATGTATCGATCATTTTATTCATTGAGTCTCTGAGAACATGAACATAAGGAGTTGTACTATCTGCATTGATTCTGCATGAATAATGACCTTTTGCAACTTTATCCGCAAGTAATACCATCTCTCCTGCGACCTTTGTATCGTTTAGAATCAATTGCTCATATTTTTTAAGAATCCTATTCAAATGAATTGTTATTTCATCTTGTGCATTCTCGTCAATCTCTACCTTATTGCGCTCAAATGCAATCAACTCATCAATTTCATTAAGTAATTTTGCAATATTGGATTGTGACTGAGACATATTGACAACTCCTAAAACAAGAGCAAGAACGACAACAATAGTAAGTATATGCAGTATAGAAGAGCTAAAAAGAAGCAAGACTGCTAAAAGGATAGCAAAAGAAACAACTA
>JALTZE010000178.1 GCA_027051315.1 Micavibrio sp. | reverse complement strand
TGGTCAGAACCATTATCTGTTGAA
Source organism: Micavibrio sp. (assembly GCA_027051315.1). Classification (GTDB taxonomy): domain Bacteria; phylum Pseudomonadota; class Alphaproteobacteria; order Micavibrionales; family Micavibrionaceae; genus JALTZE01. The sequence goes on along the minus strand of JALTZE010000178.1, from coordinate 2,982 downwards.
TATGGAATTAGCAAAATAACAAATGAAGACAAAAATAAATTTTGTGAAATTGATAGAAAGACTTTGAGGAATATTAAAAAAGGTAAAATGGTTGTTGAGGCAATTCTTGATATGCACGGTATGACACAAGATGAGGCCTATGAAGCTCTTTCTAAATTTTTACTTTCTTGTGAATCTCAAAATAAGAAATATGTTCTGGTTATTACAGGTAAGGGAGAAGAAGGAAAAGGTGTATTAAAGAAAAATACACCCTTATGGCTTAGTTCTTTGCCTTTATCGGATATGGTTAAAAGCTTTAGCACGGCATTACCACAAGATGGCGGAAGCGGTGCTTTATATGTGTTTTTATAAATTATATTTATAAAATAAATTTGCTTAGGTCGGTGCTTTTTGCTAGTTCGGAGACATGTTCTTTTACTGTTTCGGCAGTGATTTTTATTTCTTCGCCCGCCCTGTCTGTTGCAGTAAAGCTTATTTCCTCAAGCAGTTTCTCCATAACTGTATGGAGTCTTCTTGCTCCTATATTTTCTACTGTTTCATTTACTTCGAATGATACTCTTGCTATTTCATCAATGGCATCATCAGTAAATTCAAGTTTGACATTTTCTGTACTGATAAGGGCTATATATTGTTTTATCAGGCTTGCTTCTGGTTCTGTTAGGATACGTTTAAAATCTGCTTGGGTTAGTGCGCGTAGCTCTACACGAATCGGAAGCCTGCCTTGTAATTCTGCTAACAAATCTGATGGTTTAGAGTAATGGAATGCCCCTGAGCCGATAAATAATATATGGTCTGTTTTTATAGGTCCGTATTTTGTATTTACCGTTGTTCCTTCTATTAATGGAAGCAAATCCCTTTGCACCCCTTCTCTTGAAACATCTCCGCCTTTATGTTCATGTCTTGCTGCTATTTTATCTATTTCATCGATAAATACTATGCCGCTTTGTTGAACTTGCTCTATTGCACTTTCTATTACTTTATCATCATCGAGTAATTTATCAGATTCTTCTGATATAAGGATTTCATATGAATCCTCTATTTTCATTTTCTTTCTTTTGGTTTTTGTGCCTAGGGCTTTTCCAAATATATCTTCCATGCTTATCATTGACATTGATGAACCTGGCATTCCTGGTATATCAAAACTTGGCACAGAGTTAGGGTTTTTATCTTTTACTTCTATTTCTATTTCGCGCTGGTTTAATTCCCCTGAACGAAGTTTATTTCTGAAATTATTTTTTGTTTCTTGAGAGGCTGTGTCCCCTACTAATGCATCAAGAACGCGGTCTTCTGCATATTTTACGGCTCTTGATTCAACTGATTTGCGCATTTTTTCCTTTGTTATATGGATAGAAGTTTCCATAAGGTCGCGTATTATTGATTCTACATCGCGACCGACATAGCCAAGTTCTGTAAATTTGGTTGCTTCTACTTTTATGAAAGGAGCTTGGGCTAATTTTGCCAATCTTCTGGATATTTCTGTTTTTCCAACTCCTGTTGGTCCAATCATAAGAATATTTTTTGGGTATATTTCTTCTTGAAGATTTTTATCTAGCTGTTGACGACGCCATCTATTTCTAAGGGCTATTGCCACTGCTCTTTTTGCATCTGATTGACCTATGATATATCTGTCTAGCTCAGAAACTATTTCTTTGGGAGAAAGAGCCTGTATATTTTTATCTTCGTCGCTATATATTTCTGTTTTTACTTCCACTTTGTATATTTCCATCTGATTAGTTTATCAAAAGCCCTTTGATAGAACATTATTTATATATTTTCAATAGTTATAAATAGCAGATTTTTACATGATATTAACTATGTATGAAATCAGAATGACTTGCGGTAAGGTGATAAGAGGTAAAAATAAAGAAATTTTCCAAGATTTGGTTGTTTCTTTTAAAACCATTATTTCTGTATAATCTGTTGATACACCTGTCATTAGAAAGGCAAAACCATTTCCAGGGGCATTTGCTCGGTTTATAATATCTGCTGCTATTGGTGTTGAACCTTCGGAACATGCTTCTATGATTGTTGCTGCTACGATAGTTAGTGTTAGCCCCATTAAATCAGGGCCAAACCATGATGAAAAATCATCAGCATCGACAAAGGCTCTTACTATTGATGCTAGAATTATTCCGAATAATAGCCATTTGACTACCATTTTTGATTCTTTGATTCCTGTGATTAGTGCTTTTATAAAAAATGAGGGGGAAAATTTTGTTCTTTTAAGAGAATTTTTTGCTTCTTTCATAAATTTAAAGTCTTCTGGCATGTCAATTTTATTTGGATTGTCAGGTAGGATTTTACGTTTTACCAGCAAGTTAAATATAATACCTGTTATAATTGCTATCACAGCGGATAATATTATAAATAAAATTGTAAGTTTAATGCCTATTAGTGCTATTAATATTAATGTAAGGGAAAGGGAATTCCATGGGCTTGCTATTAAAAATGCCATTACTTGCCCTATTGATATTCCTTTATCATATAATTTTGCTCCTATCATCAGGATTCCGTGACTGCATAAATCAAGAAGGACTCCTGCTAATGTTGCTTTTAATATTCCAACTGTGCCTTTTGCATCACCTAATATTGATATGATAAATTCTTTTGGTATAGTGGAAAGTATCGATAACATGGTGATGCCAACTATGACACCCCACCATACGGTATTTAGCAATTCAAAGATTCCATCTGACATAGTATTAAGCCAGTAATAATTTTCTGCTATCTGGGGAAATTGCCAGTGCAAAATATACATGGATATTGCTGTTATGGCACAGAACCATAATATATAATCGGGCTTTTTTCTTTCTTCTTTTTCACAACAAGATTTCATTTTTATTCTCGTCTTTTATTATTTAATTTTAAAATAACTTGATATAACGGAAAAGGCTATATTTATCTAAAAATTATTTTGATTGTTTATCAAATGCTATCTAAAAATGACTATTTATTAACTCTACTTGCCATAATATTATAGAT
>JALTZE010000177.1 GCA_027051315.1 Micavibrio sp. | reverse complement strand
TAGTAAAACAATATATATTTACTGAATTATTTTTAATTATTTTTTGTATGGCTATATATTTGGAATGGGGTTTTTCTTGGACATCTCTAACTTTAATGATTACAGGACCTTTCATAATTTCATTAATGGTAATTGATTGGCAATATAAAATACTTCCAAACCAGTTAGTAGCAATTACTTTTATTTTTGGAATAATATTCCATATTTCTTCTTATTATGATTATGGTTTAGATATTGTTTCTTTAAAATATGTTATAGAATATTTAGGAGGAGCAATAATATACGGATTTTCTATATGGTTAATTGGTACAATAACAACCATAATTTTGAAAAAAGAATCTTTGGGTTTCGGTGATGTTAAATTTTTTATAGCAGCAGGAATGTGGCTTGGTCTTTCTTATCTACCATATTTTTTGCTTATATCAGGGGTGGTTGGAATTATAATTGGTATTTTATGGAGGAAGTTCAAAAATGAAGCAACATTTCCTTTCGGTCCTGCTCTTATAATATCTTTGTTCATAGGTGTATATATTCAACATTCTGGTTTTTATGATATTTTAAAAAACTGGTTATTAATGGTATAGAGTATTAACATCTTGTAAGATTATTATTTTGTATTAAAATAAAATAGAATTATTTACTTTTCATTTGCAATTTTTCTGTAAGAATAGTTGTAAACATAATTATATCGGAGAATTAAATTGGATATTACTCAGCTCCTTGCTTTTTCAACACAAAATGACGCATCAGACCTTCACTTAAGCTCAAACCATCCCCCTATAATTAGGGTGCATGGTTCATTAAAAAGGTTGAAATATGATAATCTGACTAGCGATGATATAAGAACAATGCTCTATTCTGTAATGACAGAAGACCAAAGAGCAGAATATGAAAATAATCTTGAGTTGGACTTTGCTATATCATTTGGTGAAAATGCTCGTTTTCGTGTTAACGCTTTTAATACAAGACAAGGTGTAGCCGCGGTTTTCAGGGCAATTCCGTATGAAATTCCCACTATGGAAGAGCTAGAATTGCCACCCGTAATAAGAAGATTTGCAGAACTGGAAAAAGGTATAGTCTTGGTAACAGGGCCAACAGGTTCTGGTAAATCAACCACCTTATCTGCGATGATAAATCATATTAATACTACAATGCCGAAACATATTCTTACAATTGAAGACCCTGTTGAATTTTATCACCAATCGAAAAAATCATTGGTAAATCATAGGGAGCTTGGCTCGGACACCAAAACTTTTGCCAAAGCACTTAAAAGTGCTCTTCGTGAAGACCCTGATGTAATCTTGGTTGGTGAGATGCGTGACCATGAAACAATATCTTTGGCACTTACTGCTGCCGAAACTGGTCATTTGGTATTTGGTACATTGCACGCTAATTCTGCGGCAAAAACTATAGACCGTATAATTGACGTTTTTCCAGGAAGTGAAAAAGAAATGGTAAGAGCAATGCTTGCAGGTTCACTCCAAGGCGTAATTGCACAAACTCTTTTAAAACGTGCAAGCGGCGGTCGTGTAGGAGCTTATGAAGTTTTGGTAGGAACTAACGCAGTTAGAAATCTGATAAGAGAAAACCAGATTTCTCAAATGTATTCCATGATGCAAACAGGTTCACGTTACGGAATGATAACAATGGAAGATGCTGTCCAAGACCTTCTAGAGGCGAATATAATCACCAAAGAAGAGGCAAGGAAAGCCTCTGTAAAAGCTGGTGAAAGTGATGAAGAAAGGGACGAAGAAGTGGCCGCAGCTTCATTAGGAGGTGGAAAAATTGGTGGGGAAAGAACATCAGATACAAATGAACAGGAAGGATATTCATTCTAATGGAAAGCGCACCAATAATCTTCAGCTATCTTAATGCTATGAATGAAAAACAGGCCTCTGATTTATATATAACTGTTGGCTATCCACCTTCTTTGCGTACAGAAACAGGTTTAATACCGATTAGGCCAGAACCTTTAACACATGACGAAGTAAGTGATTTGGTCAAATCAGTTTTAACCAATAGACAGATGAGAGGATTCGAAACAAAACAAGAAATGAATTCATCACTTGATATGGGAAAAAGGGGAAGATATAGGGTCAATGTTCTAAGGCAAAGACAATATCCTGCTATGGTAATAAGAAGAATTGTTACAGAGATTCCATCATTCCAAGATTTAAAATTACCAAAGATTTTTGGAGATTTAAGTATAAAACGCCGCGGTCTAATACTTGTTACAGGAATGACAGGTTCTGGTAAATCAACTACTTTGGCTGCTATGATTGACCATAGAAATCGTACCGAAGAAGGGCATATTATAACTATAGAAGACCCAATAGAATACTTCCATGAACATAAAAAATGTGTAGTAACACAAAGAGAAGTAGGTGCAGATACCGAAAGCTACCAAACAGCAATGAAAAATGCTCTACGTCAAAGACCAGACGTTATTATGGTAGGAGAAATCAGAGATAGAGAAGTTATGGAGCAAGCACTCGTTACAGCAGAAACAGGTCATTTATGCCTTGCTACTATCCACACAAATAATGCATATCAAGCAATTGAACGTATAGTTAATCTTTTTCCCGATGAAATGCATACCCAGATAAGATTAAATTTAGCAACAAATCTATGTGCTATAGTTTCTCAACGACTTCTTCCTTCCTTAAAAGGGGGTATGACATTGGCTTTGGAAATAATGCTCAATGAAGGTCTTATAAAAGACCTTATAATAAAAGGAGATATAGGAAAAATAAGAGAAATAATGGCGCAGAATGTATCTTTGGGAATGCGTACTTTTGACCAAAGCCTGCTTCATTTGTACAATAATGGTCATATAACCGAAGAAATGGCAATAGCACAGTCAGACCAACCAGGTGATATGAAGATGAAAATCCGCCAAAATGCCTTTGGTAAAGAAAAAGAAGCATTCCAAAATATGGATACTTCAACGCTTTCTATTAACGATTAATAAAATCCAAAAATTTTTGTAAATCCATGTAATATATGGAGG
>JALTZE010000176.1 GCA_027051315.1 Micavibrio sp. | reverse complement strand
ATATAAAAATTATTATAGATGCTCCTATTATAGATGATTATAAAAAAGTTCAAAAAGAAATTGAAGATAATATTGCTGAAAACATTAAGGGGCGAAAAATATTTGTTGTTATGACTTCTGACAAAGTTAAGGAAGTTATAGTTAATAATGAGATGAGAAAAAATATAAAAAAGATAATAGTTATTGCTTCTGGTAAGGGGGGGGTTGGAAAATCTACTGTTGCTATAAATATTGCTTGTGCGCTTTCAAAGCAGGGGTTGAAAGTGGGGTTGATGGATGCTGATATTTATGGTCCTTCTGTTCCTAAGCTTGCAGGAATTAGTGAAAAAAAACCTGAAAAAGGTGAAAAAAAGCTTATGAAACCTTTGGAGGGATTTGGAATTAAATTTATGTCTATGGGTTTTTTGGTGGAAGAAAATAGTGCCGTTATATGGAAAGGACCAAAAATTCAAGGGGCAGTGATTCAGATGGTAAGAGATGTCGAGTGGGGGGAGCTTGATGTTTTGGTTGTGGATACACCACCTGGAACTGGTGATGTTCATCTTACTCTTTCTCAGAAAATTGGAATTGATGGAGCTGTTATTGTTTCTACACCGCAGGATATTGCGATGATTGATGCAAGGAAAGCTATTGATATGTTTGAAAAGCTGGAAGTTCCGATATTAGGAATTATTGAGAATATGAGTATATATATATGCCCAGAATGCGGACATAAAGAGCATATTTTTGGGAGTTATGGTGCGAAGAATGAGGCAAAAAAACGAAATATTCCTTTTCTTGCTGATATAGCTCTTGAGGCGGCAGTTAGACTGTTATCTGATGAGGGGATTCCTATAGTTATTCAGAAACCTGACAGTAATGCGGGGCAGGAATATTTAAAAGCAGCGGATAAATTAGAACATATTTTATTTTCGTAATAATGTAATAAAGCTGTATGAAAATTTATCATTTTTATAAAGTTTGTTAGATGTTTCTTCCCAGATATTTTTATCTATTTTTGGAAAAAAACTATCAGCATCAAATGATTTATCCACTTGGGTAAGATATATTTTATCAGCAATATCTATTGCTTGTTCATATATTTGAGCCCCGCCCATTATTATGATTTCATTGATGTTTTTTTCTCTTGCTTCTTTTTTTGCTATATCTATTGCCTGATTTAGAGATAGGCAATCCACAATTCCATCAACAGGGTAGGGAGAGCGCGAAATTACTATATTTAATCTTCCTGGTAATGGCTTGCCTATCGATTCGTAGGTTTTTCTGCCCATGATTATGGGTTTGCCCATTGTGGTTTGTTTGAAGAATTTTAAATCTTCTGGGATATGCCAAAGTAGTTTGTTGTCTTTTCCAATTTCACGGTTTTTACCTTGTGCCACTATTATTGATATTTTTATCATTTATTATACTGCTACTTTTCCTTTGATTAATGGGTGATGTTCGTAATTGATTAGTTCAAAATCTTCAAATTTAAAATCAAAAATATCTTTGACATTTGGATTTATTTTCATAGTGGGCAGAGATTTTGGTTCTCTGGAAAGTTGTAATTTCACTTGTTCCATATGATTGCTATATATATGGGCATCGCCAAAAGTATGGATGAATTCCCCTGCTTCTAAATCACAGACCTGAGCAACCATCATTACAAGCAAAGAGTAAGATGCGATATTAAACGGTACTCCTAAAAAGATATCTGCACTTCTTTGATATAGTTGACATGATAGTTTGCCATCGGCTACGTAAAATTGGAAGAAACAATGACATGGTGGTAAAGCCATATTTTCTATTTCTCCTACATTCCATGCACTCACAATTAATCTTCTACAATCTGGATTGGTTTTTATTCTTTCGATAAGATTTGTTATCTGGTCAATATGGCGACCATCTGCAGTAGGCCATGAACGCCATTGATGACCATAAACAGGACCAAGATTCCCGTCTTCATCAGCCCATTCGTCCCATATTCTTACGCCATTTTCTTTTAGATATTTGATATTTGTATCACCTGATAAAAACCATATTAATTCATGAATTATAGATTTTAGGTGAAGTTTTTTAGTAGTTACCATTGGGAAACCCTTGGATAAATCAAATCTCATTTGATGCCCAAATATGCTTTTTGTTCCTGTTCCTGTGCGGTCTTCTTTTTCTATTCCTTCATCAAGTACGCGCTGCATAAGGTCAAGATATTGTTTCATTATTAGCTCCATAGGCTTTGTTTATTATAGTTAACATATGGTTAGTTAACATATGGTTATTTGCGTGATTCTTTAATAGTTTGCAGTTTTTTACATAGATTTTAACGTGGATAAAAACTTGCTTTTTAAGATATCTTTTATTATGTTAATGAGAAATGTTGGGGTTTGTATAATGTTTAATATAGATGATGTATGTGATATAGCAAAAGAGGCAGGAGATAACTCTGTTGATTTGCGTTTGCGTGGATTGAGGGTACAGAAAAAATCTGATGGTTCTGTTCTTACCAATGCTGATATTGCGGCTAATAAGATTATAATAGATGGTTTAAGGGAAATTACAGGGGACAGGATTCCTATAATTTCTGAAGAAAATGGTTGTGAAGAAAATTTTGAAGAGCTTAAGAGAGCTTATAATGATACGGGTTGCTATTGGATAATAGACCCGTTAGATGGAAGTGAAGGTTATAGGAATAATTATGATTGTTTTGCTGTTAATATCGCTTTTGTTCAGCAAAATGAGTTTGGTTTGTTTATTCCTGAAAAAGGTGTTGTATATCTTCCTGCATATAATGGCGGTAGTTTATATTTTACCGATGATGATGGAAGAGCTTTTAGGCAAGTATCAAATGCTATTGCACAAGAGATAAGGGTTAATGATAAGGTCAAAGATGAGTTAAGGGCTTGTGTATCTTTTGATGTAGAAGCAAGACCTGATGATATTTTTGGTGTTGATTATTCTGCTGTTCCATTTGTTGGTGGTGGGCGAATTTTAATGGTTGCAGATGGAAGTGCTGATATAACGATTTTGGAGAATGATTTTTCATATTGGGATGTTGCCCCTGGTATGGCAATATTGAAAGCTGCTGGTGGGGTTTCATATGATTTGGTTAATAAAGGTTTTTTAAATCTGAATGGCGTCCCTGTTTGTGATAGATTAGGTAATATGAATAATTTCACTTTGAATAGATGCTGTTTTTCAACGCAAGCAGTTTTATCAAAGTTGGGAGTTATGAAAGAAAATATTTATAATCGAGAGTTTGGTTTTGATTTATAATTTGTTTTTAGTCCTCTAAAATACTGGATTTCTTAATAGTTCTGCGCTATATTATATGTGTCAGCAATGACTATGACGATAAACGCGATTCGGAATAAGCGTTATGGACCCGGGGGCAGTGCCCGGCGGCTCCACCATAAGTCATCAAAAATTTAAAAAGATTGATGTTTTATGAGGGGGCCGAAACAGGATCGACATGCGTGGTAAAGGAAAAGCTTTCGTCCGGTATGATATCCGCCGTTTTTTGGGTCAATTTTTATAAATGCAAACGATAACTTTGCTCAAGATGAAAAGGTAGCTCTTGCTGCTTAAGTAATCTTAAACTGAATTCTTATTCTTTAGCTAGAATATGTGGGGCACGAGCCGGCCTAGCAACAGAATAGGCTCATTTTATTTTCATGTCTTATTTTCATGCTTTATTAAGTATATGCCACTTGCGATTATTATTGATGCTCCTATGAATGTGTAGGGGTCTGTTTGTTCTTCAAATATGAATATTCCAAATATTATTGCCCATATTAATTGAACATAATGCATAGGGGCTACGGCGCTTGCTGATGCTATTGTGAAGGCTTTTGGTAAAAGGTAAAGTGCTATGGAAGATATTAAACCTGCAAATATAAGAAGTAATAGGCTTTGAGTGTCAGGTATTATGTATCCTTCTAAAGTAGTCGTTGGTATTAATATTGATGATAATATTATAGCGACAAAAGATACGGAGGCAGGAAGGGTAAAGCTAGAATCTTCTTTGGTGGTTATTCTCCTTGCATAAAGATTTGCAAAGGAAAATAAGAAAGCTGATATTATGATTGATGCTGTATATATATCTATTGGTATAATCCCTGGTCTAAGCACTATTAAGACACCTATGAAACCTATTATTATTGCTGTCCATTGTTTAATTCCTGCTTTTTCTTTGAACATAGGGATTGCTATTAATGCTGTTATAAAGGGGGTAATGAAAATTATTGTATAGGCTTTGGCAAGGTCCATGTGATTTATAGCAAAGATAAAAGTTACCAGTTGCATAAATAATATTATTCCACGAAAAAGATGGGCGTATGGTCTAGAGGGTTTGATTGTTTTTAAAAATTCTCCTTTGAGTGCTGAGATTGTTAATATTGTTAAAAGTGATACTGTAGAAGCTATTAAGGCCATAAGAAAAATAGAGTAGCTAGAACCTACCCATTTATATGCGGCATCGCCAAAAGAAAAACAGCTAAATCCTATTAGACATATAATCATACCTTTTATATTATTTTTTGTTTCATTACTCATTTATTTATGCTTTCCACAATTATTTTGATGTATTTTACTTTTGGTTATAGTTTTTTATCTTTGTTTGTGCGAATTTTCAGCTGTGAGGTTCGCGAATCATATCATGATATATTAAAAGTGTAGCCTCTTGAAATATTTCTTTAATTCTTAATCCAATGAACTATCATGACAGAAGAAGAAAATACATTACGTTACGATAAAATGGTTGAATCAGCTCTAAGAGGAGTTGTAAGGCAGGCTATTCAAGAAGTTAAAGATGCTGATGGCTTACCTGGAGAACATCATTTTTATATAACTTTTATAACAGATTATCCTGGTGTAAAAATACCTGATTATTTGCGCGAACGTTATCCTGGTGAGATGACAATAGTGTTGCAATATCAGTTTTATGACCTCTTTGTTGATGATGAAAAGATGGGGGTTACATTGTCCTTTAACAATGTACCAGAAAAATTAGAAGTGCCGTTGGCTGCTATATCTATTTTTGCTGACCCTTCTGTTAATTTTGCTTTGCAATTTCAACCTATACATGAAAATGAAGATGGCGAAGATAGTGAACAGCATAGCGATGATAGTGAGGATAATGATTCTTCTGATGATGATAAAGGACTTCCAAAAAGTGGCGGGGAAGTTGTATCACTGGATAATTTTAGGAAAAAATAAATGTGGTGGCAGGATTAAGTCATCTTAGTAGTAGTTAATAAATTGAATTTAACTAGTGCTTCTTGCTGTTTTATATTCATTTCTTCTTGATTGAAATCTTTTATCAATTCATTAAATATTTGATACCAGTTTATTTCTGCTTTTAGGTGGAGAAAGACTGAGCCTAGTCCAAGTGCTGCTCTATCCATAAAAACAAATTCTCTTGGTATGGTTATTCCTCCTATTTCCTTTAATTTTTTATGGACTTTTTGTGCGGTTTCTTTGCCGTATATACCTTTTGTTAATTCTCCTATAGGGCGAATTTTATCTTCTAATATTGGACCATATAGGAAGTTTGCCCAGATATTTAGGGTTTCTATTTGCTCTTTGTTAAGATTTTCAAATCCCCATGTTTCATAAGCGTGAACAGCTAGGTTATAATCACCGTTTTGTAAAGCATGATACAGGTCTATTACTCCCCCTACAAATTTTGCTGGGAATATTCTTATGCAGCCAAAATCAAGTAGATTTATAGAATTATCATTCCTAACAGTGTAATTACCTGGGTGAGGGTCGCCGTGTATTATTCCATAATTATAAAAGGGTATGTACCATGCTTTGAACATATTAAGAGCAATCATATTTCTTTGCTCGGGATTACTATTGACAAAATTTAAAAGATTTTCTCCGTGAAGCCATGTTGAGCTTAGTAATCTATCTGTAGATAGTTCGTCTATAACTTCCGGAATATATACATTTGGTTCATTTCTTAGCATATATGAGAAAAGTTTACAATTTTTTGCTTCTCTTTCATAATCAAGTTCTTCATATAGTCTTTCTTGTAATTCTGAATGTATTAATTTTGTTGAAATTGCACTATCATATTTTTCGTATAATGAGAATATAATTTTTAGTTGGTTGAGGTCTGCTTTTATAGCGGAAAGCATATCTGGATATTGTAATTTACATGCTATTTCTTTGCTGTCATGGGTTATTGCTTTATGTACTTGCCCTAAGCTTGCTGCGGCGGTTGCTTGCTTATCGAATGTTTTGAATTTTTTTGCCCAGTCATTACCAAGCTCAGTTTTCATACGTCTTTTTACAAATGCCCAACCCATAGGCGGAGCATTTGATTGTAGCTCTTGTAATGCTTTTGCATATTCAGGAGGAAGTGCTTGCGGAATTGTTGCAAGTATTTGCCCGACTTTCATAAGTGGGCCTTTTAAATTTCCTATTGATTTAAGCAGGTTTTTTGCATGTTCTTCTTTGTCTATTTTTATGCCAAGAAATTTTTCACCCGCGATTTTTACAGCTATGCCCGCCATAGTTCCTGACACTTTGCTGTATCTTTTTATATTATTTCCAGTGCTGTTTTTATTTTCATCTGTCATTTTGTAAGTTATTTTTAGAAGAATAGGGGGTAAAAAGCAAACTATATTTCTTTTCATTATTTGTTATGCTATAGCTGATTTTTGATAGAATTCGGGTTTATTGGCGATGAGTGATGAAGTTACAGAGATAAAAAATAAGATTTTGTTGGCATCTTTGCCACATGTATCTTTTGATGGTTGGAGCATGAATGCTTTGGAGTGTGGTGCTGCTGATTGTGGTTATAATCGTGATATGGTTGATGCTGTTTTTATTAATGGCGTAAAAGATGCTGTTGAATATTTTTCTATCTGGGCTGATAATGAAATGTATAAAGAAATTTCTGATATGGATATTTCTGATTTATCAATTAGGCAGAGAATATACGAGGCTGTATCAAAAAGAATTTATGTTTTATCACCTTATAAGGAAGCTGTTAAAATGGGGGTATCTTATTGGGGAATTCCAATGAGAGGGGTAAGGGCTGGTAAGGCTTTATGGCGAAGTGCCGATATAATATGGAATTGGGCGGGAGATAAATCTACGGATTATAATCGCTATACAAAAAGATTGATTTTATCAACTATAATTGCATCTGTTATGTTATACTGGTTGCAAGATGATAGTGAAAATGCAAAGAATAGTCTTGCTTTTTTATCACGTAAGATTGAAAAAGCTGTAGAAGTTGGTAAGCTAATAGGGCGTTTTAAAAAGAGGCTGGCTTGATTTTTGTGGGTAGTGATGTTGAAATTTAAGAAATTTATTATTTTATCAGCTGTTTTTAGCTTCTTAGTTGTTGCAAGTCCCGCTTGGGCAAAGAATAGCTTGCAAGAATTTTGGGAAGTTCTTTCTGGTAAGAATAAAGATGAAAACGCCCCTGACCCATCTAAAACTTTGGAAGCTCCTTTTGGTAATGACCAAGTTTCAGGTAAGGAAAGTGAATTTTCTCATTACAAAGATGATGATTATTCATCGGAATTATTAGATATAAAAAATCAGCATCGTAATAATAGGGATATTGCAGAATGGGCTTCGGAAAGTTCTGCTACACTTCTTACTTTTTCTGTTCAGGATTTAGACCTTCATGAAAAACAAATTGATGAGTTGATGACTAGTGCTGGTAAAAAAGAGTTTAATGATTTTATAGAAAATACAAGATTGCTTGATATTATGAAATCAAATAATGTTCGTCTTGTAAGTATTATTGATGATACTCCTAAACTTATTAAATCAGGTACATTTGGTGGAATATATAGATGGTTATTTGAGGTTCCTATAAAAATTAGTTATGTTCCTCTGGGTGTAAGTGATTATGAAAAAGATGCTATACCGAAAAGTCAAGATGTGCTTATAAAAGTTCAAATTACTAGAGTTGGAGCAAAAGTAGGTCCTCATAATGTGAAAATAGAAGGGTGGGAAGTTAAAGGAAGGAAGAAAAAGAAGAAAGATAGTATCCTTTGATATTTTTTTATGATTTTCATATGATTAATAATAAATACTAAAAAACTTGCGGAAATTCTAAAAGAAATGCTGGTAGATATTATAGATTATATCTATTATCGGGTTTTATATAAAATTATCTGTAGATATGTTTTAACAAAGAGTAAGGCAAATTACATATATAATTTGTTGCCTTGTTTATTAGAGAAGGAAAAATTAGATTATGAGTGATGCAAATGTAGCGGCGTTCCCGACTGGGGAAAATAAAGAAGATGAAACAAAAGAAGTAGAAGGTGTGGCTGGTGCTAGGTTAAAAAGTTTTATCGAAAGAATCGAAAGGCTGGAAGAAGAAAAAGCAGCTTTAGCAGAAGATATAAAAGAAATTTATGGTGAAGCAAAGGCTGTGGGTTTTGATGCTAAAACTATTCGCAAGATTGTAAGGCTTCGTAAAATGGATATTGAAAAACGTCGTGAAGAAGATGACCTTCTTGAGATATATAAGGCTGCTTTGGGTATGGATTAGGTTTATATAAATAGAAACATGGTGAAAATTTCACCATGTTTCTACTGCAAAATTCACCATAGCTTGTTGAATAGATATTAAAAATATTATATTATGACCTTATGTATGTAAGAAATATAAAAAAATCTATTATATATGCTTTATCAGATACTCCCGTTATTTTGGTAAATGGGGCTAGGCAGACTGGTAAAAGTACGCTGTGTAGAATGATTATGAAAGAAGGAGCTTTTCAGGGTAAATTTGTAACGATGGATGACCCATCAATCCTTGTAGCAGCACGAAAAGACCCTCTTGGGTTTTTAGAAGATTTAGGAAAACAAGTTATCATTGATGAAGTTCAAAGAGCGCCTGAGCTATTTCTTTCTATTAAAAAACTTATTGATGAAGATAGAAAAAATCGACGTATTATATTAACTGGGTCTGCAAATGTTATGATGCTTCCTAAAATAGGTGACTCTCTTGCTGGACGGATAGAAATTCATAATTTATGGCCGTTATCCCAAGATGAAATAAATGGTAAATATTCTAATTTTTTGCATATTCTTATTAATGTGGAGAGAAAATTTGAATCTTCTAAAATTTTGTGGAAGGAAATAGCAGAAAAAATGAGAGTGGGAGGCTACCCTGAATCTTTAGAAAGAAGTACAACATCTAGACGTAACAAATGGTTTGCGGATTACCTGACTGCAATTTTACAAAAAGATATTAGAGAGCTTTCAAATATAGAAGGTTTGACGGAAATACCTAATATACTAAAATTGATTGCCAGCAGAGTAGGAAGCACAATCAATATGTCTGATATAGCACGTTTATCTGGTGTTAAAAATACAACTCTTAAACGCTATATTGCCCTGTTAGAACATATTTTTTTAATTATAAAAATTCCTGCTTGGACAAAAAATACGGAAGGATTATTCGTTAAGTCACCTAAAATTTATCTTAATGATACGGGATTGTTGAATAATTTGATAGGCCTAGAAGATGATAGCTTTCTTGAGCAGCGTTCTAATGCTGGGTCATATCTTGAGAATTTTATTATTATGGAGATTATAAAGCAATTAAGTTGGTCTGATATTTATTTAAAAGCTTATCATTTTAGTATTCATAGAGGGGCAGAGGTGGACCTTGTTTTAGAAGATAGGGCTGGGGGATTATATGGTATTGAGATAAAATCATCGGCATCTATACAAGATAGTGATTTTAATGGTTTAAGAAAGCTTGCTAATTTAGTGGGTAATAAATTTAAACGTGGAATTATCCTTTATACGGGGGAGCAATATATTGGTGGATTTGGTGCTAATCTTCAAGCAGTACCAATATCAGCTGTTTGGGAATCTTGATTAGTTATAATCTTATACTAAATAGCCTTCAATAGGCTATTTACGTTCAAACGCCACGTTGCTTTCGTTGCATTGGCAACGACTTGCGGTCGCAAGCTTCCAATTGTAATTCATAAATGAATGCCAATTGGTATTAAATCTTGTTAACTAAATTTTCATATTTATTCTTTATCATGCAGGCAGTACGGGGAATGAATATGAAAAATGATATGTTAAATTCTATGTCGATAAATGAGGTAATGCAGAAGCTTATGAATTCTGCTGACCTTGGTGGTGTAGAAGATAAATTAGATTTTATTGATAATATTACGCCGCAGGAAGAAGAAGAGCTTTATCGTCCGATTACAGAGATAGAGGCTTTTTGTTCCATTGATGTTTTATGTTCTGAATTATATAATCAGCTTGAACAAGCAAAAGAAAATCTATCGAAAATTATAGAAGAACATGGTTGCGATTCACCGATGGCAGAAATTGCCAAAGATATGGTAGAAAGTGCCGAAACATCTTTGGAAGTTCGTCTTATTGAGCTTAGAGAAGATGAAACAAGCTCAGGTGAGGCAGGAGATTTAATATTTAGAGTTAACAAAGAAATAGAAAAAGATAAGGAAGCTTCTGTTGACCGTAAAAGGGCAAAAAAGAGAGAGGAACTTGCCCGTATGTTTATGGAAGATATTCAAGATAGAAAAAAACATAAACAAAGAACGAATCAAGAGATATTTTCTATGATGGCTTTATTTGTATTGTGGATGCAAAAAATAGAAAGACAAAGAGAAGCTGTGGGTGTAAAAAATGATTTTATAAAAGCTAGTAGTTTAGAAGGTGCTGGTTTTGCTTATGCTTTGCTTTAATTTCATTTCATTTCATTTCATTTCATTTCATAATATATTTGGTGAAGAATACACCGCCAATCATTCCGCCAATGTGAGATGCCCATGATATTGAGCTATCCATTAATCCAAATAGCAGTGATATAATTATCCATATTCCTATAAATATTACTAGAGGGTGTTTTATTCCCTTACCCCCATATCCTAGCATTCCTGTGCGATACATCATGATGGCTGTGCTTGCGAATAGGGCGCTTATCCCTCCTGAAGCTCCTATTAATGGTATGATAGATGTTGGTGCGACTAGTAAATGAGCAAAAGCTCCTGTAACTCCACCTATGAAGAAGATGGTTAGCATTATTTTACCACCCAGCCATTTTTCTGTGATGCTTGCAAATATTGCGGTCATTACTATGTTAACAATTATATGTATTAACCCAGCATGCAAAAACATGTAGCTTATCGGGGTGATGATAGTGGTTGTGAGGAATTCAGTTTCTCCAGTAAAAGAAGATGGTAAAAATGCAAGATGGTAAAATATTAAGTTAGATATTTCTTTAGGTAGTGTGTATTTTACAATCTCCATCACAAGATAAGTTATGATAAGAAATGTTATAAGTTTTTTTGTAGTAGGGGGAAGATTTAAGAAAGGCTCTTGTGGTCTATTTTCTCTTTCTCTTTTTTCTTTTCTTATTTTTTCCCGTTCCTCAAGGGTTGGGATTCTTATTATATTATTATCATCATTATCAAGAGGATTATGTCCATTATTTTCTGGCATATTTTTTCTTTTTTATAGTTAGTTATAAGTATTGCATATAATAGCTATATAAGAAAAAGAATAAAACCCCGAAAGTGAGGGGTTTTAATGTTTGATGAATTTTGATATTAGGAGTGTTGATTATTTATTACTATATTCTAACCAAATTTTGGAGCTAATGAGCCAATATTTTCATTCTTAGCATAATCATATTCATATGGCTTGGCGGCTGCATCTTCTGGTTTTTCTGTAACATATGATGGAGGTTTAAATCTTGTTACTGTATCAGGGTCTGCAGCTTTTAATACGCTTGTTAAATCAACTCTACCATTTGTAATTGCTTGTTGCCCCATTTCAACCACAGCATTTACAGCATTTAGTGGATTTTTATCTATATTTCTGTTCATAATCGTTGCGGCTGAAGCAGTGCAATTAGATGCAATTGCAATACCTTTTTTAAAAGCATTTAATACCATTTCTTATCTCCCCTTATTGTTTTGTTTGTACGTCAAATTCAAAAAATGTTGGTGTCTGAAGGGATATTGGATATTTTGCCAATATTTTTGGTTCCAAGTCTTTTCCTGTCAGTCCTGCCTTTAATTCTATTCTTATCTTATCTGGATTGCGCCAGTCATAAACTATACAGTGGCTTTTATATTCACCTTCTTGTCTTAGAGGTTTTACAACTCTTTTTCCTGGATATAAAGGTTCATCAAGTCCTGCTTTTTTTAGCAGTGCTTCTATATTTATTGCACCTTTTGTTTCTTTGCTGAAGATGCCTTCAAATCTTTCATCAAATTTATTTGTTTGTTCTGCCATAACACCACTCCTAAAAGTAATTTATTTTCCGTATTTCGTTTATGGTTTCGTTTATAATGTCTTTAAAAGGTTTATAAATGGTAAATAAAATCTAGCATTTTATACGATAGTGGATTTATAATTGATTTTGTTGATTTTATAGAAGGTCGGAATGTTTATAAAATTTTTTATTTTTATATATATTTTTATATTATTTATACCATTTAAGGCTAATGCTTATATGGCGTATAATGAATATGGTCAGAAAAACAATCTTATTTATAAAGTTTCTGATGTAAAAAATTTGTTTAATAAGCCTTATCTAAACCGTAAAAATAAGAAAAGTGATTCTGGCACTTCATCTGATTTATTAATAAATAAAAAAAGGAGCAAGGACGAGGGTTCTTCTTCCTATAGACTTTATAAAAAGCCTTATATAAGTCCAAATGACCAAAATGCAATAAATAGAGAATATAAAAAATTGCAAAATAAAGATTATGCTAGCATGAGTGATGAGGAAAAAAGGAAGTTTCAAGAGCTTCAACGTAAGAAAATAATGCAGGAAAATCAAAAAGAGCTTGATAAAAAGAGAAAAAAGGCAAAAAAAGAACGTCAATTAAAGGAATTTATGGAAAAGAAAGAGGCGAAACGCAAAAATAGTAAAAAGAAAAAATATATTATTAAGAATAAATCTATGAAATATCGTAAGCAATATGATTATGATGTTAATGATGTTGCCCCAAGAATAATTAATAGGAAATAGATTTTGATAAATATTAGTGCTGAATCTGTTTCTGGATATGCAAGGAGCCATCTTGGCTATGTCGGGGCTGGTATAGTAGAGGCACGATTTGTAATTTTTTGTATTTCTATTTTTATATATGCGATTTTTTCATCTCCTACACCTGAATATATTGGGGTTTTTGAGATTTTATCTGGTAGTTTGATATTATTATCGATGGGGATTAGACGACCGTTGCTTGTTATTTCTGGGTTATTTTATCGGGGAATAGAGGGGCAAATACCAGCAAGTAAATATGGTCAGGGTGCTGTTTTATTTTTTCTTTATGGAATAACTATACCTTTTATCGTTGCTTTGATAAATGGCAATGATATTGATATGATGATACGTGATTTAGTGGCTTTTTTGTTTTTATCTTTGCCCTTTTTATTTGGCCCGTTAATGGTAAGAAGGTGGGCATTTTTGCCAATATTAACTGCTGTTATATTTATTTTAGGTTTTATTTTTTCTGTAAGAGCTGTGTATTTCGAAACTGATTCTAGTCTTTATCTGGAGATATCGCCAGCAGTTATATTTTGTGCTTTATTATCCATTGCTTTGATTGTTTCAAATATTTTGGAACGTAAATATATTATTTTTTTACCATTTTTTATTGCGGGGATTTATTTCCCATTTATTGCTATGGCAGATAATATGCAAAGAGCATCAGTAGGATTTGTATTTTTATATTTTATTATGATTTTTGGAGTTGCTTTATGGTTATATCC
>JALTZE010000175.1 GCA_027051315.1 Micavibrio sp. | reverse complement strand
AATATATACTATATTTTTATTATATAAACTAATGAAGGAGCGGTAATGAAAACAAATATTCCTAGTATAAAAAAAGCCGCAAAATGTGCATTTTCTAAATGTGATAATGGTAATAAATTCGGATTATTTGATTTATTCTTACTTGCAAGTTTTGTAAGCAATAATATGCCAGGCTGGCAACAACCTACCCCTAATTTATAAAAAATATAAAATCACTTTTAAATAGAATGCTTGACAAATAATCAAAAATAGCTATTTTAGCGCCTTACAGTTTAAACACTATAAATTAAGAGATAAGAAAATGGCTAAAAAAGGTGCAGTAGTTAAGGTTCGTTTGGTAAGTGAAGAAGGACCAGAATATACATATTACACAACAAAAGGCAGAAACATAACAGAGAAAATGCGTTTTCGTAAATATCATCCTGCTTTACGCAAGCATGTGTGGTTTGTTGAGAAGAAAATGCCTCCTCATAAAAAGTAATACATAAATATCGGTAAAAAGTTCAAGGCGTCTAAATCCAAATGACGCCTTTTTTATAGTTAATTTTTAATTATTTTAATCTATCACTAAACGGTTGCTTTCTGTAAATTTTTCTGGGTCAAGCTTACCTATACCATCAAAAACAACACAATTACGCCCGCCTTCTTTTGCTTGATATAATGAGTCATCGGCTTTTTTTAATATATCTTCTATAGAAAGATTTCCATCACTTATAACCGCCCCCCCAATTGATGTAGTTATGGGCAAAGCTCCACCCTCAACATTGCATGCGATAGCTTCATCGGCAATGGTCTTTCGTAGTCTTTCGGCAATAAACATTGCTTTTTCAGGAGTAACATCAGGTAATATTGCTACAAATTCCTCTCCACCAAGACGGGCTACAAGGTCAAAGCTTCTTAATTTATCTTTCATACGGTCAGCAAAAACTTTTAAAACTTCATCTCCCACCCCATGACCATATGTATCGTTAACTGATTTGAATTTATCAATATCCATCATTAATACGCCCATCGGCTTATTACTATTTTCAAGATTTTGTAACATTTTTTGCATATGGACTTCGAAATATCGCCTATTATAAAGACCTGTAAGAGAGTCTGTTAGAGCCATAGAAAGGCTCATTTCATAATTTGCTCTTAAATGTTCTTGAAATCTTTTTCGTCTTACCTGAGTCCTCACTCTTGCCAATATTTCATTACCATCAATAGGACGCACTATATAATCATGTGCCCCGATTTCTAGGCCTTGAGCTATTCTTGCTATATCATCATCATTGCCAATCATTAAAATTGGCGTATTTCTGGTTTTTTCATTAGACCTTAGATGAGAACAAAGCCTTAACCCATCTTCATTAGCAAGGTTCAAAGATACTATTAGCAAATCAAATATTTTATCAGAGCACATTTTTAATGCGTCCATACCTGTGTTTGCTATTTGAACATTATTATCATCTCTTCCAAGAGTTGATTTTATTTTATCTGCTTCAAAGGATTGGTCTTCTATCACAAGTATATCAGCAGAAGTAACAGACTCTTTCATGGCATTTGCGCCTTCTTCGACCACGCCAAGTTGAGTTGCTGTATTTTCACGAACTCGCCATTCATCAATTGTCATTTTTAATCGTACAAGAGACCTAACTCGTGCCATTAATGCTGTATCATTAACTGGCTTTGATAAAAAATCATCTGCCCCAGCTTCTAATCCTTTAACCCTATCTTCCGCATCAGAAAGAGCCGTAACCATAACAACAGGTATATGTGAAACCTTAGGATTTGCCTTAATCTTTGAACATACCTCAAAACCATCCATTCCGGGCATCATAACATCAAGCAATACTAAATCAGGATTATCATTTTCAACTTTTTTCAAAGCTTCTTCACCGCTAGTAGCAGTCAAAACATCATAATATTCAGCCATAAGCTTCGCTTCTAGCAACTTAACATTTGGTAAGATATCATCTACTACTAATACGCGTGCCGACATGTTCTTATCCTGTTTATATTGTTTAAATTAATCAGATATATATTTATTAATAACGTCCATAAAATTGGTAACAGATATAGGCTTTGATATGTAATCTTCACATCCACCTTCCCTAATTTTCTGTTCGTCCCCTTTCATGGCAAATGCAGTAACTGCTATTACAGGGATTTTTCTAAGTTCTTCATCATCTTTTAGCCATTTTGTAACATCAAGCCCCGAAACTTCAGGAAGCTGTATATCCATCAATATAAGGTCAGGCTTATTTTCTCTGGCAAGTTCAAGAACATTCTTTCCGTCCCTTGTTTGTATAGTTTTGATATTATGAGCCTCCAACAAGTCATTAAATAGCTTCATATTTAATTCATTATCTTCGACAATTAATATTTTTTTGCCCATATTATTTAGCACCTTGATATTCTTTAATATTTTCTATTACACAATTTAGTATAATAACGTTCATAAAATTTCTAAATAGTTAAAATTTTAAATTAATTATTACATTCTAAGGATTCCAGTTTTTCCAAAGCAACTAGTTTTTGCTCTATCGTAAAATCACTATACTCTATAATAGCATCGCTGATAACACTATTTTCATGTAAAATTATATTCATTTCATAATCCGAAGCCTCTTCTTCTGGGCTATTGCTATTGAAAAATGACATCCTAACATTCCATGCTTTATTATTAACCAGTGCCGTGTCAATATTTGCAGTCGGATTTAGCAAAGCAAGAGCATTTGTTTCGCCTATAATAAAGCTGTTAATATCAACAGGACCTTCTTCATCAACTCCATCAAAAACATTCGCCATAAAAATTTTATCTCCACTTTTTATCCTTTTTAATAACTCGATTGTATGTTTCATCGGTAGGTAATAATCTTTTTCTAATTTGTATTTTAGATTTTCTGGAGTGGTAAATATGGCTATTCCTGTATTATCTTTGTTTTTCTTAGCTGAGCCCCTTATATTTTTTATAATTTCACCATCTCTAATGGTTTTTGATGAAAATTCAAAAAGATTTCCATCAAATGTTTCATAAGAGCTAAAATCAATAACAATATTCATCGAAGGGGAATCTAT
>JALTZE010000174.1 GCA_027051315.1 Micavibrio sp. | reverse complement strand
ACAAAAACTTTCATAGTTTTTCCTTTTATATTTTTAAAAGTTATATTTTTTTAAAGGAGCGTTTATTCGCTCCTTTTTTTTTCATATATTTTAGTATAGAATAGTTAGCTAGTCTTTTGGAATTCAGGAGGTAGTAAGATATGGTTTTTCCTGCGGTTGGTGAGAAAGTTAAATTAGATGTTACACAAGAAGCACGTCATAGAATTATTTGTGGTATAAGCTGGGACCCCAAAGAAGAAACGGCAGGGGTAAAAGACAAGCTAAATGAAATGCGTGGCATTAATAGCGCAACATTTGACCTAGACCTTTCATGTTATATTTATGACGATGAAGGTAATTTTATGGATTGTGTGACTGGAGAAGAAGGCTCAACAATTGATAGGTCAGAAAAAATATATCATTCTGGCGATAGTGTTGATGGCGAAGGTGATGGAGATGATGAAGATATATCTATAGAGCTTTTGGATTTACCAGATTATATTCATCAAATAATTTTCCTTGTTGATATTGGCAGTGCTCATTCTTTTAATGATACTCTTGACCCAGAGGCACGTATTTATGATGCCTATTCAGGGAATGAACTTTTGAAAACAAGGCTTGATGAGGGTAAAAATGGTGATATGACAGCATGTGTCTTTGCAAGAATTTATAGGGACGGCAAAGGCGGTTGGATGCTGGAAAATATTTCAAAATATCTTGACCTTAATGATATTGAAGATTGGGCTCAATATTTATATCAATTTTGTGATAAAGTTGAAGATTAATGGCTTGATGTTTTTGTAAAAGACTGTTAAAAACTTTTCATCATTGGAGACGTGGCCGAGTGGCTGAAGGCGCTCCCCTGCTAAGGGAGTATGGGGTTTGTAGCCTCATCGAGGGTTCGAATCCCTCCGTCTCCGCCATCATCAGTATCAATTTTATGGTTATTTTTTATTATCTATGGGTTTGCTAGCATAAATTCTGTTGATATCGTTATATTTTAAAGAACATAATTTCCAAGTGGTTTTTGCTTTTCGTAAAGATAATCTTTTTGTTTCTATTTCATTTAATATACGTGGGCTAAGGCAGCCTTCATTTTTATCAACCGCTTTTATAAGTTTTCTTATTTCTTTATGCATAGTTTGCAGTTGGGGCTCTATCTCGCTTACTGTTGAGGGTAATTTTGTAAATTTAGATGGTGGTGCTGGATAGTTATCTGGCGATTTAAAAACATCATATGCTAGATTACATCTCCATAATTGTGTTTCTATTATTTTATCATCAGCCATTCCGTTATGAAGACCATATACTCTATTACAAATTTGACTGCACAAATATGCTAGCCTATTTTCTTTTTTAGATATTTTGCTTTCATTAAAAGCTATACTACATTCAGAGCCTTTATTATTAGCATCTTTTACAAAAGATGGCATTGAGGCATTATTAGCAATTGCTGGTGATGTTAATATAAGAATTAAATAGCATACAGCCATTATAGTTATCGTCGTTTTATTCATTATATTTTCTCTATTAAAAAAAATGGATTATTTTGATTATAAATACTCAGAAAGTTTTTGCAGTAATATTTTGCGTGCTCTATATACTCTGGTTTCTATTGTTTTTGGAGTAACTTCTAATATTTTTGCACATTCGTCTTGGGAGTTTCCTTCCAAAGCAAATAAAATTAAAGCTGTTTTGAGTTTATGAGGGAGTTTATTTATTTCTTTATCAAGATTTTTTAAATTTTCACGATATTCGTATAAATTTTCAATATTTTCTTCTGATACCAAAATATTTTCCATCGATATTTTTTCTTCATCATTAAACCAACCATCAATAGAAAAGAAAGAAAGTATTTTTTTCTTTCTTGCATAATCGCGGCAAAGATTTAAAGCTATCTGATATAGCCATGTTTTAAATTTATAAGAAGGGTTAAAGGTTTCTGCACGCTCATACACTCTGATAAAAGTTTCTTGGACAATATCATATGAGATATCTTCATCACGGGTATAATGAGTAACAAATCTGAAAAGAGGCTCTTTATAACGATGCATTAGCTTATTTAAGGCGAGTTTTTTACCCTGCTGCAAGGATAAGATAAGCTCTTCATCCGAGATTTTAGGAGCAGTTTTACTTTCCTGCATTTTTGTATAGCTGCTCAACAATTTTCTCCTTAAGTTTTTCTTTTTGCTGTTCTGTTAGGCTGGATTCCATATCTGCAAGATGTTTTAGGCTTAGTTTTTGCATTTCACCCATAGCGTCATGGATTTTATCTATTGCTGTTTTTGCTTTTGCCGATTCAAATCCGCTTTCTTTTATAGCATCTGCCAAATCGATATTTGCTTGTTTTATCTTTTTTTCGATATTATTTTTTTTAAGAGCAAACTCCCTTTCAATATCGGCTATATTCTTATCCTGTTCCTTACTTAATCCTAACTGTTTATGGAGGAACGTATGCATATTATCATCAATTTTATTGTTTCTCAATAAATATTGGTCAACCAATATCCCTCCTAAAAACAAACAAATTATTACCCCAATAAATAATAAAAATTGCCAAAATTTATTCATTGCTGTTAATCTTCTCCTAAATTGAGTTTAGATGATATCATATATGGGTTATTTGCAGAAAAGATATTCATATCTAATTCATTTGATTGGGATGACCCCAAAGATATTTGAGAAGACATGATAGCTGCTACGGCAATTAGCATTATGGAAGCATATCTTAATTGTGAATCATTCCATGAAAATAACTCCCAAAAGTCTGTATTTGCAATTGCTTCTTTCTTTCTAATTTTATTCCAAACGTCATTTTCTAAATAATCAAGACGTTGATAATCAAGATTAGATTTAAAATGCACCGATATTAATTTATCAATAGTTTTTAATAACATATATCAATACCCTTTTTTTACCCTGCCATATGCTTTTATACGAATAGAAATGATTTATCCCTTATAAAAATTATTTCTAAAAATGGCTATATCATTTAAATATTTGTTTTATCAATGCTATTTTCCTTCTAGCATCTGCCTGATATATTTTATTTTTGCTATATTTTATTGTTTTATTACAAGCTTTCATTG
>JALTZE010000173.1 GCA_027051315.1 Micavibrio sp. | reverse complement strand
TTCTAATGTAATTACCAAATGTAAAAAGCATTAACATTTTATCCTTTGAATATTTTTATGAAACGAAAAAGAACACTCTTTTTATATGATGAATAAAAAGGATTAATATCAAGTTACGCAGTTATAAAAATATATCAAGGTAAATATTTATAACCTTAATTTTTATATGGACTAGGTGAATGATAAATTACATGCTTTACTTGACTGTCATCACCAAAAGGAATATTAGCAAAGCCTCTTTTTGAACCCTCTAGTAATTCTGATAGATTAGTCAAATTAGCCAAGCTTTCAATTCTTTTGCTCCAGACAACATGGTTGATTGCCGCTGAATATTCAGAAAATCTTTCTGATATTTCTATATATACATCTTTTGAAAAACCTTCCATGCTCTCTGTGATTTCCGCTACTCCCTCATATGCTGATTTCCCTAGAGATACATAATATTGAGGTGAAATATTTCTACGATGAAGATTCTGAGAATAAGCACCAACAAAAAATAATGCATAATCACCTACCCTTACCAATTGCCTCGCTTGACTCGCTATAGATGGTAACTGATTAACTGTTAAGAATTCTTCTGTTAAAACAAGATGATGAGTTTTTTTCCTTGTTAGAATAATCAAATATTTTCATTCTTACTTGTTCTTGTGCATCAAAATTGTTTTTTTCAGGAAAAACATGGCTCATCATGAGAAAAACTATTTTAGCAATACCATCATCAGACAAATCAAGCCCCAATTTCTGGTTTGTATCATGTACGAATTCATACATATAAGATATTAATGTCTTACCGTCTTTTCCAGTATCAAGTATTTCGTTACTCGTATTTTCCTACCCTGTTTTATTTTTTATTTTTTTTACAGAGTATGTGGTAATATGTCAATATAATTATAAATCTACAAAAGTATGAGTTTCTGCTTTGGCGCCTGGGTGGGTAACTGCGCCTTTTTCTGCTGAACCGACAAGCTGGGAGTATTTCCAAAGAGCGCCTGAATTATAATTTGTTTTTCTAGGTTTCCATTCTTTTTTTCGTTTTTCTAATTCTTCATCAGAAAGTTTTACTTCCATAGTTCCTTTTTCGGCATCTATACGGATTATATCACCATCTTTTAATAAAGCTATAGGACCGCCGATAGCTGCCTCTGGGGACACATGCCCTATACAAAACCCCCTAGTTCCACCTGAGAATCTTCCATCTGTTATAAGTGCCACTTTTCCACCCGTACCTTGCCCATAAAGAGCAGCAGTTGTTGAAAGCATTTCACGCATTCCTGGTCCACCTTTTGGACCTTCGTAACGTATAACAAGGACATCACCCTCTTTATAATCTCTATTTTGTACAGCATTAAAACATTCTTCTTCTGAATCAAAACATCTTGCACGACCTTCAAATACAAGTTCTTCTAATCCTGCAATTTTTACTATTGCCCCTTCTGGGCAAAGATTTCCTTTAAGTCCCACTACTCCACCTGTTGGGTATATTGGGTTATCTATTGGGTATATCACATCTTGATTTTCAGGGAATTCTACATCTGCTAAATTTTCGGCAATAGTTTTTCCAGTTACCGTCAAACAATCACCATGTATATATCCACCTTTTAGAAGCTCTTTTAATACAACAGATACGCCGCCTACTTCGTACATATCTTTGGCGACATATTTTCCACCTGGCTTTAGGTCTGCTATATATGGAGTTTTTTTGAAAATTTCAGCAACATCATGAATATCGAAATCTATTCCACATTCATGAGCCATCGCAGGAAGGTGAAGAGCAGCATTTGTTGACCCACCAGTTGCAGCAACAACAGCAGCCGCATTTTCAAGTGATTTTCTAGTAACTATATCACGTGGACGAATACCTTTTTTCAAGCATTCCATTACAGCAACTCCAGAAGCTTTGGCATATTCATCACGGCTTTCATATGGCGCTGGTGCTCCTGCAGAATTTGGAAGAGCTAGACCAATCGCCTCCGATACACAAGCCATTGTATTGGCTGTAAATTGTCCACCGCATGAGCCTGCGCCTTGACAAGCTCCGCATTCCATTTCTTTTAAATCTTCGTCAGAAAATTCTCCCGTTGCGTGTTTTCCCACTCCTTCGAAAACATCAATAACAGTTACATCTTTACCACGAAATTTACCTGGTAAGATTGAACCACCATACATAAATACCGAAGGAACATTAAGACGAAGCATAACCATCATCATTCCTGGTAAGGATTTATCACAACCTGCCAATCCAACCAAAGCATCATAGCAATGTCCACGCATGGTTAGTTCAACCGAATCCGCAATTACCTCCCTAGAAACAAGGGAAGAGCGCATACCTTCATGCCCCATTGCTATCCCATCTGTTACGGTGATTGTTGTAAATTCACGGGGAGTTCCTCCCCCTGCTTTAACACCTATTTTTGCTGATTGTGCCTGACGATTCAAAGCTATATTACAAGGAGCGGATTCATTCCAACATGTTGCTACTCCGACTAACGGTTGGTGAATTTCTTCTTCTGTTAGCCCCATAGCATAATAATATGAACGTGCTGGTGCTGCTTTTGCTCCTTCTGTTACATATCTTGATACTAAATTATCCTTATTCCAGCCTTTTTCATGCTTTGGTCCACTTCCGTTTGTCATTTTTGCCTCTGTCAGTTTTATATATTTTATACCATTCTGCCTTGGTCAATTGCCTTTCGGAAAGAGAGTGGGTCGGCAATAGGTGGTAATATAACCTCCCCTATCCCCATTCCTCTTACTATCAAGCGGCCATAATTAAATATACGCCCCATTATACCTTGAAGAACATTTACACCTTCGACCCTATCTATGCTAATTTCACCTACATATCTGGCAACTAACCCTCGTTTATAGATAATTCTTTTATTTGTTACTGCTATCTCTGTTGTTGCCTTGATAACCATCATTCTGGCAAATTTCATAAGCCCGAAAACAAAGGAAAGAAAAGCAGCTATTCTAACACCAACATGCATATTTTGAAGCTGTTCCATTAGATTATCGCCTGCTAACCCACCTTTGACAAAAAGTGGATAAGCAAAATAAGCTCCGACAATTAT
>JALTZE010000172.1 GCA_027051315.1 Micavibrio sp. | reverse complement strand
TATATATCAGCTAATCCACCAGTTGCATAAACATCAAGATTATAACCAAGCTCTTTTTCAAATTTAGCTATTAATCCCTCTATCATTGCGACATAGCCGAAATAAACACCAGAACGCATAGCATCAACAGTATTTTTTCCAATTGATAATTTTGGCTCAATAATTTCTATTTTTGGTAATTTTGCAGCCGCCATATAAAGAGCATCTAACGAAAGATTAATGCCTGCCGTTATTGCTCCTCCTATATATTTTCCATCTTTATCAATTAAATTAAAAGTAGTTGCAGTACCAAAATCTATAACAAGAGCGGGAAAACTATAATATTTTTTAACTGCCAAAGCATCAATAATTCTATCACTACCTAATTCAGAAGGATTATCCAAATCAATATCCATTCCTATATAACTATCCGTAGCTTTGACAAAAATTGCATCAAGATTGAAATAATCCTTTACCAATTTTCTAATATTATCATTTACATTCGGAACAACAGAACTTACACAACAATCTTCAATATCAGAAAATTTCAGCCCTATATTATCAAACAAAGGCAAAAGCCAAGAAGCATATTCATCATGCATTTTATTGCCATCTGTACCGATGCGCCATTTTGAAATAAATTCACCATCTTTACATGTAGCAAAAACTATATTTGTATTTCCTGCATCAATAAGTAAAATCATAGCCAATCTCTAAAAATACACATCACCTGAGGCAATAATTCTTACATTTCCATCTGGCAATTCGACATGAAGGCTGCCATTTTCATCAAGAGCCAAAGCCTTACCATCAAATTTTTCATTAACAGTTGATATTACTATATCTTTTTTCATCATAATACAATGCTTAAGCCATAATTTTCTAATAGGAGCAAATCCCTCTTCCCCCCATATATTGTAATATTTTTTTATTTGACAAAGCATTTGGTTAAAAAAAACATCACTATCAATATCAGAAACAATATTTTTCAGACATGCTCTACCCTCTGGACAGGAAGAAATATTTACCCCTATACCAACCACCAAACATTTACCATAAACTTCCAATAAAATTCCTGCCGCTTTTTTATTCTTAACCATCAAATCATTAGGCCATTTTAAACCAAAACCACCTTTTGAAAAAAAAGATACAGTTTCCGCCAAAGCAACAGAAACAACAAATGAAATTTGCCCAAGATTAGTAACCATACAATCAGGTTTTAAAAGAAAGCTAAAATAGATATTTCCTTTTCCCTCTTCCCATTTTCTTGAAAATCGACCTCTTCCAGAAATCTGCCTTAAAGCCCTAACTCCATATCCCTCGTTTTCACTCAAACAACCAGCAACATCATCTTGAGTGGAAGAAGTTTCATCAATAATTTTAATATTCCAATTAATAGCCATTATTATTTGGGAAACAAAGCCAAAGATGCCGACATAGCGCCATCAAAAACTATATTAGGATAAAATATAAATGCCACAATAAGAATAACACTAATAGCTATCATTGCTCTTCTACTAAAAGCTATATCGCAATCAAACCTATCTTCAGCTTCATCAAAAAACATAATTTTTATAACACGCAAATAATAATAAGCAGCAACAACAGACAATAAAACACCAATAACCGCTAAAATATACATCTCAGCATTAACAGCAGCTTCAAAAATCATAAATTTACCAAAAAATCCTGCCATTGGCGGAATACCACTTAAAGAAAACATTAATATAGCCATTCCATATGCCATTACAGGACTATTTTTAGATAAACCAGAAAGGTCTGATATAGATTCTGCGGCATACCCTCTTTTTCTCATACACATAATAATGCCAAAGACTCCAACAGTCATAACCATATATATAGTCACGTAAACTAATACTGAGTAAACCCCATTTTGTGTAGCTGCAGCAACTCCGATAAGGGCATATCCCATATTACCAATAGAACTGTAAGCCATCAACCTTTTGATATTTTTTTGTGCAATAGCACCAAAAGCACCAATAGCCATAGAAGCAACAGATATAAAAACCACTACCTGTTGCCACTGTTCCGACATTGAAGGAAAAACCTCAAATAATATCCTTATAATAAGAGCAATAGCAGCAATTTTCGGAACTATAGCAAAAAAGGCAGTAACTGATGTTGGTGCTCCCTCATATACATCAGGAGTCCACATATGAAACGGAACAGCAGATATCTTAAAAGCAAGCCCAGATAGTATAAATACCATACCAAATATAACTCCGATATTTAAACTATTATCACCTGATAACAAAACAGAGATATCATCAAAATTTGTTGCCCCCGCAAAACCATAAATCAAAGAACAGCCAAATAATATAAAGCCCGAAGAAATAGCACCTAACACAAAATATTTTAAACCAGCCTCAGAAGATTTAATAGATTCCCTATGAATAGCAGCAAGCACATAAAGAGATAAAGACGAAAGTTCAAGCCCTAAATAAACCGTAAGCAAATCATTAGCCGAGACCATAACCATCATACCAACAACAGCAAAAATCATTAAAACAGGATATTCAAAACGAAAAATTTGCTCATCTTTTAAAAAGGAAGCAGCATAAACAACAGACGCAATCGCCCCAAGCAATATAATAACTTTAATATATCTGGCAAAATCATCCATTATAAATAAATCACTAAAAGCCTCACCAGTATTAACACCAGCCAGCAAAATAAGTGAAAAAACAAAAGCAAAAGCAGCAGAATAACAAAGGAAAGTAGTACCGCTATTCCCCCTAAATACTCCTGCTATCAAAAATACAAGCCCTGATAAAGCAAGAAATATTTCTGGCAAAGCCGACATATATCCATCTAAAGCTAAATCAATCATTTCCTTTTACCTCCGGCTCTGGCAATTTGCCAAATTCTTTTATATTTGATGTCGCCTCCTCTATCACAACATCAGATATTCCATTTTGATATAATTCAATAAGTTTATTTGCTGATGGCTCTATCCTGCTCAATACATAACTAGGAGATATACCCAACCACAAAATTAACAAAACAAAAGGAATAAATATGGCATATTCTCTGCTATCTATATCTTTCATTTTAAGAGCATCACTATTTTTACCAGCTCCAAAAACAACCTTCTTATATAAAAGCAACATATAAGCAGCACCAAGAATCACACCAAGACCAGCAAAAACAGTATATACAGTACTAATTTGATATAACCCGAGAAGTGATAAAAACTCCCCAACAAAGCCCGAAGTACCAGGAAGCCCGACAGATGCCATCATCAAAAACATAAAAATAGTAGCATATTTAGGCATATTATTGACTATACCACCATATTTAGCAATCTCCCTAGTATGAAGCCTATCATAAACAACCCCTACACAAAGAAATAAAGCAGCAGATATAAGACCATGTGATAACATCTGGAAGATACCACCTTCTACCCCTTGAATAGTTGCCGTGAATATTCCAAGCGTAACAAAACCCATATGTGCAACAGATGAATAGGCAATAAGCTTTTTCATATCAGTTTGAACCAAAGCAATTAAAGAAGTATATATTATCGCAACAACACTCAAGAAAAACACAAAATCCGCAAAATATAAGGACGCTTCTGGAAACATTGGTAACGAAAATCTAAGAAATCCATACCCTCCCATTTTCAATAAAACCCCTGCAAGTATAACAGAACCCGCAGTCGGGGCTTCAACATGAGCATCAGGAAGCCAAGTATGAACAGGCCACATAGGCATTTTCACTGCAAAAGAAGCAAATACCGCAAGCCATAACCACATTTGCAAATCCCCAGACACAGGATTTTCCATTAAGGTAGGAATATCAGTAGTTCCAACTTGCATATACAAAGTCAGTATAGCAACTAACATCAAAACAGAGCCAGTAAGGGTAAACAAAAAGAATTTATAAGCAGAATAAACCCTACGTTTTCCTCCCCAAATTCCGATTATCAAAAACATCGGTATCAACACAGCTTCAAAAAACACATAAAATAATACAGCATCAAGGGCAGTAAACATACCTATCATAAATGTTTCAAGGATTAAAAATGCAATCATATATTCCTTTGTTCTTTTCTTTATCGACTTCCAGCTAGCAAGAATACAAACAGGAACTAAAAAAGTAGAAAGTAGAACAAAAAATAATGAAATTCCATCAACGCCCAATTTGTATGAAATTCCCAAAGAAGGAAACCATTCATATTTTTCAACAAATTGGAAATCAGAACTAGAAGAGTCAAAATGCAAAGACATATATACAGAAATACCAAAAGTAAACAGCGATGTGTATAAAGCCGTCCAAAGGGAATTATTCCTAACCGTTTCTTCACTTCCTCTTATTGAAAGCAAAAACAATACTCCTAACAAGGGAAGAAAAGTCATCAATGTTAATATTGGAAAATCTATCATATCTAATCCGCACTAAAGCCAAAGAAAAACCAAGAAACCAAAATAACAAGACCAATCATCATAACAAACGCATAATGAAATATATATCCTGTCTGTAATTTACTATATATTTTTGCAAAAATATTAGTCATATAAGCAAGTCCATCAGGACCAAAACCATTAATTATTCTTTCATCACCAGTTTTCCAAAATACCTTACCGAATGAAAAAACATTACGCACAAAAATATATTCATATATATTGTCAAAAAACCATTTATTATAAAACAAGCTATATATAGGTCTAAATCTTCTGGCAAAAATTTCAGGTACTCTAATCAAATACATATAAAATAAATAAGCAAAAGCTATTCCCGTAATCCCCATAATCAAAGGAAGTATTTTAACCCACATATCAACATGGTGAGCTTTCTCAATCGTATCATTTTCTTCCTTAACATAAATAGCATCACCCCAGAAATTTTCCTTATTTCTAATATCAATATATTCATTACCATTTTCATCTACTTCTACAACCTCATACGAAGTAGAACCAACAAAATAACTACTTAAAGCATAACCAGAAACAATCGCCCCAATTGCCAAAATCACCAAAGGATAAATCATTACTCGAGGAGATTCATGTATATGATTTTGCACCTCTTTAACGGCTCTGCACTTACCGTGAAATGTCATTATCATTAAACGCCAAGTATAAAAAGCCGTCATAAAAGCAGCCGCGATACCAGCCCAAAAAGCAAAATCCCCAAACCAGCTATAATCAGCATAAGCAGCCTCAAGCACAATATCTTTTGAATAAAATCCAGCAAGAGGAGGTATTCCAGCCAAAGCAAGTCCACCAATCCACATCAGCCCATAAGTAACAGGAATTTTCTTCCATAATCCGCCCATATTCCTCATATCTTGCTCATTCGACATCGCATGGATAACAGAGCCAGCCCCAAGAAATAATAACGCCTTAAAAAACGCATGGGTAACAAGGTGAAACATAGCAGCACCATAAGCAGAAACGCCCAAAGCAAAAAACATATATCCCAATTGCGACATTGTGGAATAGGCAATAACCCGCTTAATATCAAACTGTGTCATACCAATAGTTGCAGCAATAAAAGCAGTAGCAGCCCCGACAACACAAACAAATATCAAAGCTTCGGGAGCAAATTCAAATAAAGGAGAAAATCTAGCAACAAGAAAAACCCCAGCAGTAACCATAGTAGCAGCGTGAATTAGTGCAGATACGGGAGTAGGTCCTTCCATCGCATCAGGCAACCATGTATGAAGACCTAACTGCGCCGATTTTCCCATAGCACCAATAAACAACAATATACAAGCAAGTGTAATAGCGTGAATTTCATAACCAAAAAAGTTAAAACTATCGTGCATTTTATCAGCGGCCTGAGAAAATATTCCATCATAAGAAATAGTTCCAAAAATAACAAAAATAGTCATTATGCCCAATATAAGCCCAAGGTCACCAATTCTATTTACAACAAAAGCCTTAATAGCAGCAGAATTAGCACTATCCTTATGATGCCAAAAACCAATCAAAAGATAAGAAGCAACCCCAACACCTTCCCATCCAAAAAATAATTGAAGCAGATTATCAGAAGTAACAAGCATAAGCATAGCAAAAGTAAATAATGACAAATAAGCCATAAACCTTGCTCTGCTTTTATCGTGGCTCATATAACCAGTTGAATAAACATGAACACAAGCTGAAACAATATTTATAACGCACATCATAACTACCGAAAGCTCATCAATACGCAATGTCCAACTTGCTTTAAACCCACCCGAAACAATCCAATCAGCAACAGGAACAATCATAACAGAATGATTTTCCAAATCAGATAAGATAACATTATAAAACAAAAACACCGATGAAATAGCAGCAGCAATGACAAAGCTGCATGTAATTAGCTCAGCCCCCCTATCACCAATCTGTTTACCAAACAGACCAGCAATCAGAAAAGCAAATAATGGAGCAAATACAGCAATATATTCCATTTACCTTAACCTTTCATAGAGGATACTTCCTCTATCTCTATAGAGTTTTTATTCCTGAAAAATGCAACTAAAATCGCCAAACCTATAGCAACCTCAGCCGCTGCAACTGTCAGAATAAACATAGAAAAAACCTGCCCAGTCAAATCATTCAAATATGAAGAAAAAACAACAAAATTAATATTTACGGACAATAACATAAGCTCAATCGACATCAATATAACGATAAGATTCTTACGGTTAAGAAAAACACCAAACAGCCCCACAGTAAATAAAACTCCTGCTAAAGTCAGGTAATGCGCCATTCCTATTTCAAGTAAACCTATCATCTATACCCCCGTTCCAGGTGTAACTTTATGAATTTCAATCACATCGGAAGCTTTTCTATTCACTTGCTCATATATTTTCTGGCGTTTTACCCCTGAACGTTTACGAAGGGTAAGAACAATAGCCCCAATCATCGCAACCAACAAAACAAGCCCAGACATTTGAAATATAAAGAAATATTTTGTATATAAAATATGCCCCAAAGCTTCTGTATTGGTCAAAGAAATATCATTAGGGTTAGCAAGCTCCATAGCATCAGAAAATTTCCATCCGCTATAAATAATAACTAATTCAAATAGCAACACGCCGCCAACAACCACTCCAATTGGAACATATTTCATAGCACCAGAGCGAAGGTCAGCAAAACTTACATCCATCATCATTACAACAAATAGAAATAAAACAGCCACCGCTCCTACATAAACAATAACCAGCAGCATGGCTATAAATTCGGCGCCTAATAAAACCATTAATCCTGCCGCATTAAAAAACGCCAATATCAAAAATAAAACAGAATGCACTGGATTTTTTGCCGTAATAACAGCAATCGCGCTACCAACAAGCACCATAGCAAAAAGATAAAAAGCAATTCCATACAACATAAAATCAGCCTTAAACTGTTAAAAAATGGATTCGTGAATCCTGAAACTAGAATCTACTATCTTATCTCCTCAACTTCAACCACACATACAAATAAAATCAGATATTTATCACAGAAAACTAATATAGCTATATATAGCCACACGCACCTCCTATATATGTTCTACATATTGATAATTTTCATCACTTCGCCCAACAGCAATTCGCCAACCAGAAGAGGAGGATTTCCATAAATTATTATTAATTTTAATTTCTGGGAAAGAATCATTTTTTATTTCTATTTTTGCCAAAGTAACATGAGGAAAATAATCATCCCCTTTCATACTCATATCAACAATCATATCATCTTTACTATCAACTAAATTACAAATTTCATTATGAAGATTATGAAGATATTTATCCCTTAAAACACTTATACCTGAATAGAATAAGACTTTGTCATCAATAATTCTGCTATCCATATAAACCCCTTTAAAATTTACTTCATAATCTTTGGAAATCTTTTCTATTTCGCTGATAAAATCATCACTTGGATAAGTTTCCATCTTAAACTGACATAAGGTAATATGAGGAAATGATTTCCCCTCCTCAAGCAAATAATCATAAGCAAATTCAGCAAAATTATCCCTTGCCAAACATATAAAATATATTTCTTTTTCTTTAGGGGGATACAAAACTATATTATAGCAATTCATAATATATAAGATTCTACCTATCTATATTTTGCATTTTCTTCCAGATTTTTTGCTATTTGAGCTTCCCACCTATCCCCATTTGCCAAAAGCTTTTCTTTATTATAATAAAGCTCTTCTTTGGTTTGAGTAGAATATTCAAAATTAGGACCTTCTACAATAGCATCAACAGGACAAGCTTCCTGACATAAACCACAATATATACATTTAGTCATATCTATATCATATCTAGTGGTACGTCTTGAGCCGTCTTCACGCTCTTCCGCCTCAATAGTAATAGCCATAGCAGGGCAAGCAGCCTCACATAATTTACAAGCAATACATCTTTCTTCTCCATTTGGATAACGGCGAAGAGCATGCTCCCCCCTAAATCTTGTGCTTAAAGGATTTTTTTCAAATGGATAATTTAAGGTATATTTAGGTCTAAACATCGACCGAAATGTCAAGGCCATTCCCTTAACAATTTCTTTTAAGAAAAAACTTTCTACAATTTTAGCAAAAGCCATATCAAATATCCCCTACGGCAAACTATTAGTAGCAATTAAAGCACCAGAAACAACAAGAACCCATACCAAAGTAAATGGTAAAAATACTTTCCAACCCAATCTCATCAACTGGTCATATCTATATCTAGGAAAAGATGCCCTCGCCCAAATAAAGAAAAATAATACGGCAGAAACCTTCAAAGCAAACCACACAATACCAGGAACCCAGTCAATCCACTCCCCTGATATTCCAAACGGAGCAAGCCACCCTCCCATAAATAAAATCACAGTCATAGCAGACATTAAAATCATATTTGCATATTCACCAAGAAAGAACAAAGCAAAAGTCATAGCAGAATATTCCACCATAAATCCACCTGTAAGCTCTGATTCCCCTTCAGGAAGGTCAAAAGGAGCACGATTAGTTTCAGCAAGAATAGATATAAGAAACACAATCATCATTGGAAAAAGGAGAATATTCATAAGAAATGAACGCTCTGCCATTACAACTTCTTGTAAATTAAGAGAACCAACACATAAAAGTACAGTTACAATAACAAGCCCCATAGATACTTCATAAGAAACCATTTGCGAGGCAGAACGCAGCCCACCAAGAAAAGCATAACGTGAATTAGAAGCCCAACCAGCCATTATAATCCCGTAAACACCCAAAGAAGAAATAGCAAACAAATACAAAATACCTACATTTATATTGGCAAGAACCCAATTTTCATCAACAGGGATAACGGCCCACGCAACAATGGCAAGAAAAAATGTAAGCATAGGAGCAATAATAAATACTGGCTTATTTGCTTTCGTAGGAAGAATTGTTTCTTTAGTTAAAAGTTTTAATCCATCAGCAAGTGGTTGCAAAAGCCCAAAAGGCCCCACAGTCATAGGTCCATGTCGCCTTTGCATTGCAGCCATAACTTTGCGTTCAAAATATGTAAGATATGCAACAGATACCAACAACACTCCCAATATTACAAATATATGAAGAAGCGTCCAAAATAAATACTCACCATAAGTCGATATAAATTCTTCTATCATTCTGCTGCCCCAGATATTTTAGTTTCTATTTCTTCTTTTGATTTAACAAATCTATTTGAACATTCAGCCATTACTTTAGAAGACCTACATATAGGATTGGTCATATAAAAATCAGGTGTTAATGAATAGAATTTCTGATTCTTATCAATTTCTCCATAATTTTTTATAATTTTCGACATTTTAGCATCAGGCTTAACATCAAATTCAGCTAAAAATGGATAATCCGCAAATATACGTTCACGAAGCTGTAAAATATTATCATAAGGCAATTTCCGACCATACTTTTCAGAAAGAGCCCTGATTATTTTCCAATCTTCTTTGGCATCTCCCA
The DNA here is from genome assembly GCA_027051315.1 of Micavibrio sp. Classification (GTDB taxonomy): domain Bacteria; phylum Pseudomonadota; class Alphaproteobacteria; order Micavibrionales; family Micavibrionaceae; genus JALTZE01. The sequence goes on along the minus strand of JALTZE010000172.1, from coordinate 4,068 downwards.
AAGCACAAACAGCTTTTCTTGATAATTGCGAACGTCCTTCTGTATTAACATAGATAGCTTCTTTTTCCGTATATGCCACACCAGGTAAAACAACATCAGCACGCATAGCCCCATGGTCTCCATGATGCCCTTGATAAATTACAAATGTGTTCCTACCCACCATAAGGTCAAGATTAACTTCATCAACTCCAAAAAGATAAAGAACATCCAAAGCTCCGCTAACAGATGCTTCAAACATATCAATTGCATTCATACCATCTTTTTGTGGCAAGAAGCCTATATCAAGCCCCCCTACTCTTGAAGCAACTTTATGAAGAACATTAAAGCCCTCACCCGCAATTTCCCTTGCCAAACCATATATAGCAGCAGCATCACTCCTAGTTAAGGCATCAGAGCCCAAAATAAGCATAGGATTTTTTGCATCTTTAAATATTTTAGCAAAACCAGTCCTTGCCCCTTTAAAAGACTTTAAATCAGCAGGATTATCACCCAAATATTCATAATCATAGTTAAGCTCTGCATACTCACCTATCAAAGCGATAGGAACATTTTTATTTAACCAATGTTTACGGATTCTAGCATTTAATATTGCCGCATCTTTTCGTGGATTTGTTCCGACCAATAATATCGCATCTGCTTCCTCTATCCCCGCAATACCAGCATTAAATAAATAATCGCCCCGATTTTCAGGCAATATATTCATGCCATCAACTCGGCAATCAATATTATTACAACCAATCGATACCATAAAATCTTTCAACGCCATCATAGCTTCTACATCACAAAGATTCCCAGCCATCGCGCCTATTTTTGATTTATCAGCTTCTTTTAACTTACCAGCAACAACACTCAAAGCCTCTTCCCATGATGATTCTCTTAACTTACCAGAAGAAACATCACGAACATAAGGTCTATCTAATCTGTTTTTCTTTAAACCATCATATGAATATCTAGTTTTATCATCTATCCACTCTTCGTTAATTTCCTCATGAAGTCTAGGTAAAACTCTCATAACTTCATTACCACGGACATCAACCCTAATATTGCACCCAAGACCATCCATAACATCGATAGTTTCAACTTTTTTAAGTTCCCAGGGACGTGCTTTATAATTATAAGGCTTCGACGTCAAAGCACCAACAGGACAAACATCAACCAGATTCCCAGAAAGCTCACTTTCAACCATTCTTCCTACGAATGTATCTATTTTAGCATCTTCACCACGATTCATTTGCCCCAATACTGGAACTCCTGCAATTTCTTCTACAAAACGTACGCATCTTGTACAATTTATACATCTAGTCATAAAAGTTTTGATAACAGGACTTATATCTTTACCACTAACTGCCCTTTTTGCTTCCTCATATCGAGAGCCATCACCCCCATAAGCATAAGCTTGGTCTTGCAAATCACATTCACCACCTTGGTCACATATAGGACAATCGAGCGGATGGTTAATAAGCAAAAACTCCATAACTCCTGAACGTGCTTTTTTCACACGTTCCGAAGAAGTCTTGACAACCATATTATCACCGCACGCCATTGCACACGAAGCCACCGGTTTTGGTGCGCCCTCCAGCTCAACCAAACACATACGGCAATTTGCAGGAACACTCAACCTGTCATGATAGCAGAATCTAGGGATTTCTATTCCCAATTGTTCAGCCGCCTGCAATATCGAAGTGCCTGCTTCTACTTCTATTTCTATCCCGTCTATAGTCAGTTTTGGCATATTATTTCCTCACTCTGCTGCCACATCATATGAGGGCGCATTTTTACGATATTCTATAATACGTTTTTCAATTTCTCCTCTAAAATGCCTGATAAGCCCCTGCACAGGCCAAGCCGCCGCGTCACCAAGGGCACATATTGTTTGCCCCTCTATCTGTTTTGTAATATCTAAAAGCTTATCAATCTCAGATACAGTTGCCTGCCCCTTAACCATTCGCATCATTATTCTCCATAACCAACCTGTACCTTCACGACACGGAGTACATTGACCACAAGATTCATGCATATAAAAATGTGAAAGACGCGCTATAGCAAAAATAATATCGGTAGATTTGTCCATAACAATAAGCCCCGCCGTACCAAGCGCACTTCCAGCCTCTTTCAAAGAATCAAAATCCATACACACATTATCACAAATTTCTTTGGGAAGTAATGGAGCGGAAGAACCTCCAGGAATCACAGCAAGCAAATTATCCCAACCGCCTCTTACTCCTCCTGCATGCGTTTCTATAAGCTCTCTCATCGAGATACCCATTTCTTCCTCTACATTACATGGATTATTTACATGTCCAGAAATACAAAACAGCTTAGTCCCTGCATTTTTTTCATCTCTTCCTAATTTTGAAAACCACTCTCCACCCCTGCGAAGAATAGTAGGAACAACAGCAATAGTTTCCACATTATTAACAGTAGTAGGACAAGAATAAAGCCCAGCCATAGCAGGAAATGGCGGTTTATTTCTTGGTTGCCCCTTTTTCCCTTCAATAGATTCTATTAAGGCGGTTTCCTCACCACAAATATATGCCCCAGCCCCTCTATGAACAATAACATCAAAGTCCCACCCTGATTTTGCAGCATTTTTTCCCAAAAGCCCGTTATCATAGGCCTCTTTAATTGCCAACATTAATTCCGATGCTTCATTATAAAATTCACCACGTACATATATATATGCTGTATGCGCCCCCATTGCAAAGCCAGCTAGCAACGCCCCTTCTATAAGTTTATGAGGCTCATTCCGTAAAATATCCCTATCTTTGCATGTTCCAGGTTCAGATTCATCAGCATTAATAACAAGATAATGAGGTTTACCAGTATCTTTTGGCATAAAAGACCATTTAAGCCCCGTAGGAAACCCAGCTCCACCACGACCACGAAGACCAGATTTTTTCATCTCATCAATAATCCAATCAGAACCTTTTTTTATCAAAGATGATGTTTTATTCCAATCACCCCTCTTTTTAGCATCTTTTAAAGAAAAAGATTCCCAGCCATATAGATTAGTAAATATACGGTCTTTATCCTGAAGCATTTAAACCACCCCACATTTTTTGGCTTGTTCAGAAAGCGTAGTAGGACCACAAGCAGACATAGAACATCTACGCCCAGTTTGCGACCCTATAGATACTTTCTTTCCAGCCTTTAAATCATCTAAAATTTGAATCATAATTTCTGGTGTCAAATCTTCATAATAATCATCATTTATCTGCACCATAGGAGCATTAACACACGCCCCCAAACATTCAACTTCCATAAGGGTAAAAATACCATCAACCGTAGTTTCACCCAAGGATATTCCCAAATAATTTTCCGCTGCTTTTATAACATCTTGAGCCCCGCATAAATGGCACGGAGTAGTACCACAAAATTGAACCAAATATTTTCCTACAGGTTCCAAATTATACATAGAATAAAAACTTGCGACCTCATAAACTTTAACCTCTGGCATATCAAGTATTTCAGCAATCTTATCCATTGCCGCTCTTGGTATCCACCCACCATAAGGGCTACCAGCTTTCTTATTTTCTTCAGCAACTTGCCTTTGCGCAAAATCAAGAAGAGGCATAACAGCACTTTGCTGTTTTCCTTTTGGATATCTACTTATAATTTCCTTTACCTTTTTCTTATCAATAAAGGAAAAATCTGTAGGCTGGTAATCAGCATGAAGGTCATAATGTTTTTTCAAATCAATTAACTCCTAATTACCTAATATTTTTAACCAATGCATATGTTCTAAACTTCCCCTTTATCATAACAGTAGCAAGAACATGAACCTTATCTCCAACTTTAATAGCGCTATATCCTTCTGGAACTTTTAAAATCTGCTTATATGGGAAACCAGAAGTTCTGCAACTATTATCACCAATCTGGTCTAAAGCAACTTTTTCTGAGCTTACTTCCAACATTATATAATTAGAATTTACTCTTTTTATTGCCTCTCCAATCACTTCGCACATATCTTTACGGTCAAGAGCATAAGAACTTGACGACATCACAATTAAAAAACCTAAAACCAGAGTTAGAAATCTCATCTATCTATTTCTCCAAAAACAACATCCA
>JALTZE010000171.1 GCA_027051315.1 Micavibrio sp. | reverse complement strand
CTTTTTTACTAGCTGATGAAATATTTTTTCCATCATCTTTTAATAACCCCCACCTTATCAAAAGACGTTTAATTTGCCCCAAAGATATTGGCTTTAAAAGACATTCATCAAATCCATAACTCATATATGTTTGCCTTTGCGACATTTGCACATCAGCGGTAAGAACGATAGTAGGAAAATGCTGACCTTTTTCACCTTGTTCTTTTTCTTTTCTTCTTATGGTATCAACAACTTCATACCCATCTATTTCTGGCATATGAAGGTCAGTAAATAAAATACCATATTTACCAGTCTCAATCGCTTTTAGAGCATCTTTACCATTTTCTACGAAATCAGCTTCAACTCCTAAAGATTTCAGTTGCCTTGATAAAATATCCCTTACACTTGCTGTATCTTCTGCTATTAAAAGCTTAGTTGGACCATCAATTGATATTTTCGTACTTTGTGAAGCTGCATCTTTTACAGCTTCTCCCAGTCCTAACCTACTAGCAGGCTTTGATATATATTGTACTCCGAGTGCTTTTAATAAATGTTGTAATCCTGCATCATCGCGTACAGTATACATTATGAGTCCCATAAAAGGTCTTATTTTTATAATCTCTTTTATAAGGTCAACCCCAACCCCGTCAGGCAATCCTTGGTCAATAATCCCAACATCGAAAGGACGGCGTTTTACAAGTTTAAGAGCCTCTTTATAAGTAGGAACTGATTCTACATTTGCTCCCATAGAACGTAAAGAATTAACAATTTCTTTTGCTCCTGCTGGATGGTCTTCAACTGATAATACTGATATTCCTTCAAGATTAGGCATTTCAAGCTCTGTCGCATTTACACTTATTTCTTGTGTAGGAATTTCAAACCAAAAAGTTGAACCTTTACCTTCTTCGCTATATACACCTATCTTCCCTCCCATAAGTTCAACCAGTTTTTTGCATATTGAAAGCCCTAAACCAGTCCCCCCAAATTTTCTGGCTGTAGAACTATCAGCCTGAATAAAAGGCTGGAATAGGCGGGAACAAGCCTCATCACTCATACCAATCCCTGTATCTGATATTTCAAATCTTAAGGCTACCCCTTTTTCTGGCTGTTCTATATGTTTTACATCAGTGTTAATAGTTACCCTAACCTCTCCTTTCTCAGTAAATTTCGTAGCATTACCAGCAAGATTCATTAATATCTGTCTTAACCTTTTTGGGTCACCTATAACAACAAAAGGAACATCTTCTGAAATATCATCAACAAGCTTTATATCCTTTCCATGTACACGTACTGATAAAGCTTCCAAAACACCTCTAGCCAATGTTCTTATAGGGACCTCAAATACGTCCAAATCCATTTTATCGGCATCCATTTTTGCGATATCCAGAATATCGTCCAAAATTTCCAAAAGTCCACTTGCTGAATTTTTAGCAATATTAACCATGTCCATAATATTTTGCGGAGGTTTTTCCTCTGCAATCAGCTCAAGAATACCAAAAACAGACTGCATCGGAGTTCTTATTTCATGGCTCATAGTGGCAAGGAAATTTGCTTTCATTTCTGCTGCGGCATCGGCTTCTTCTACTGCTTGTTTTAATGCTTCTTCAGATTTTTTATTAGATGATATATCCATTACCCATAAAATATAGGCCTCTTTATTATTAACTAATGTTTCTGATACAGATATTTTTGCCCATCTTCTAGTTTCATCTTCATCATCATTATTTATAGGCAGTGTATATTCCTTTGGCGGAGAAAGCCCTCTTAATTTTTTAACAAGAGCGCTTATATCTTGTCCTTCCCAAAATTCAGCAAGAGGAGTACCAATATAATCTGGAATTGGTTTTTCCTTTTTCAACATATGCATTAAGGATAAATTTACGTCCATAATACGTAAATTTTGCCTGTCTCTTTCAACCATGCAAATCCCAATAGGAGCAGTATCAAGAGTTTCATCTAGTAATTGTTCATACATTTTTATTTTATCCGTGATTTGAAATAAAGCGCTATTAATAGTTGACGATATACAAGTAAACATTATATCACAGATAAATTACCTATAAACCACAATATTAAGAAAGGATATTTAAATGGGTTATAAAATAGCAATAGCAGGCGCAACAGGAAATGTTGGACACGAAATACTTAATATCCTTCACGAAAGAGAATTTCCCGTAGATGAAATTTATGCTTTGGCATCGGCAAAATCAGTAAATAAACATGTATCATTCGGCGATGATGATATAAAAGTTCAAGATATGGCAAAATTTGATTTCAAAGGGGTAGATATAGTTCTTTCCTCTCCAGGCGGCAAAGTATCTGCTGAATATTCCCCAAAAGCCGCCGCCGCAGGTGCTGTTGTTATTGATAATACCAGTCATTTCCGTATGGACCCAGATGTTCCCTTAATAGTTCCAGAGGTTAATCCAGAAGCAATCGCAGGATATACAAAGAAAAATATAATCGCAAATCCAAACTGTTCAACTATCCAAATGGTAGTAGCATTAAAACCAATACATGAAATAGCTAAAATAAAAAGAGTGGTTGTTTCAACATATCAATCTGTTTCTGGTGCTGGCAAAGCAGCAATGGACGAATTATTTAACCAAACCAGAAATATTTATATGAATACTAACCTCAATCCCACTGAATTCACTAAACAGATTGCTTTTAACGCTATCCCCCATATTGACGTTTTTATGGATGATAATGATAATATGACCAAAGAAGAATGGAAAATGGTTGTCGAAACTAAAAAGATACTAGATGATAAAATTGAAGTATGTGCAAATTGCGTAAGAGTTCCAATATTTATCAGCCACGCTGAAATGGTTAACGTAGAGTGTGAAAAGAAAATAACAGCTAGTCAGGCCAAAAAAGCATTTATAGAGGCACAAGGGGTAACATTGATTGACCTCCAAACTGACCTTCAATATGTAACTCCGCACGAAGTTCAAGGTGAAGACGATGTTTATGTTTCAAGAGTAAGAAAAGATACATCAAGAGAAAATACAATAAATTTCTGGTGTGTTGCAGATAATCTTAGGAAAGGTGCAGCACTTAATGCAGTACAAATTGCTGAAAAATTGATAGAGGATTACATATAAAGCGCCATATATAAAAACCCCCTCTTTCTATTATACTAAAA
>JALTZE010000170.1 GCA_027051315.1 Micavibrio sp. | reverse complement strand
AAATTATTCTTATATGTCTTGGAGAAAATTTGGGTATAGCTAAAGCCCAAAATATAGGAATGAAAAAAGCTCTTGAATTAGGAGCAGAATATATTCTTTTATCAGATCAAGATACTTTATTTCCTTATGACTATGTAAATAACATGTTAGACATTTATGTTGATATTTCTAGGAAATATAAGGTGGGTGCGATTGGCCCAATATTTTTTGATGAAATAAAGCAGGAAACCAGTATAATACTGTTGGAAGGTATTTGCTTCTTAAAAAAAGAAATACCTAAAAAAGGGATCTATTTTTGTAGTTATCTGATTGCTTCTGGAAAGATCATTCCGAAAGAAGTATTAGACAATGTTGGTCTAATGAGAGAAGAATTATTTATAGATTGGGTTGATGTAGAATGGTGCTGGAGAGCAAGAAGTAAAGGATATAAAATTGTATGTACTGCAGATGTAAAAATAAACCACACATTAGGGGAAAAAACGATTAATTTTCTAGGGAAAAAAAGAACTCTCCGATCTTATATAAGGCATTACTATATGATAAGAAATGCTACATATCTATTATTGTACGAAAAACATATAAATATTAAACAAAAAACATACTTACTGATTAAAATAATAAGATGGCTTATAGGGTTACCTATTATATCTAGTCCTCGGTTAACCAATTTAAAATTTTGTATCAAAGGGCTAATTCATGGAGCAAAAAGAAAACTTGGAAAGTATAAAGATTAAAAAAAATGAGCATTTTATTTTAATATTGTTATTTTTTTATATTTTTTTAATTTTATCCTTTAGACCTGTAGGTTTAGATAATGATTCTATAGATTATCAAAGGATAATATTTGAGTTTTTAAATTATTCAATTATAAATGATAGGATAGAACTTTCTTTTTACGCTATTACAAAGATATTTTCTACTATGTTATCTCCAGAATTAGTTGTTAGGTTAGTATTTGTATTTTATGCCTTTTTAAGTGTATTACTTATGTTTTATTCTTTTAGGAGGTATTCACTATCACCATTATATTCGCTTTTACTCTATAGCTTGAGTTATCTCCTTTTAGCTGGTTTTAATCAAATAAGAGGAGGAGTAGCCATATCAATTTTTTTACTTGCCTTGAAAGACTTCCATTTTAGAAAAAACTTTAATTATTTTACAAAAATTTTGATAGCGTTTGTTTTCCATTACATGTCTTTGATTTTTTTTGCTGTTTATTTCATTGCTAAAATAAAGAATAAAATTTTTTGGATTTTATTACCAGTAATAGGTATATTTATAAATATAGTCTTTAAGTATAGTGCTTTAGGAGGGTTTTCCTTCTTTGATCTAAATACTCTTGGGAAAAGCTTGCCCTTATATGATATTTTTATAACCAAATTAGGACATAAAGAACATATTAATATTTTAAACATTTGGAATATTTTGCTAATTTTAGATTTTGTTATATTTAGCTGGATAGTAGTTAAGAAAAAAGTTAGCGATATAAATTATTCGATGTGGAAAATATTTTCCTTTTCTATTTTTATATATCATATTCTTGCTGTTTCTGGATATATCGTTCTTACTTATAGGATCAGCGAAGCTCTTAATGCGATTCTATTAATAATGATCCCTAATATGATTTTGAAATACAAAGTTAAACCCAAATATCTTTTTTTACTCTTTTTTACGGTTCAATATATTTACTATTTTTATCATCTCATAGTAGATACACAAGCTATTCATTTTTAACGGAGGTATAATGAAAATAGCTATACTTGGAACTAAAGGTATACCTAACTATTACGGTGGATTTGAGCAAACTGCAGAAAAATTGTCTGTTAGATGGGTAGAAGAAGGTCATGAAGTAACTATTTATAATCCTGATAACCATCCTTATAAAGAAAAAAAATGGAATGAAGTTGAAATTAAACATATTTTTTCAAGAGAAGATAAATTGGGTATATGGGGAACTTTTATTTATGATTATCTCTGTCTTAAAGATGCTGTAAAACAGGATTACGACATAATTCTTAATTTAGGTTATGTTCCAAGTGCATTATTTTTCAGTTTTAAAAAAAGGACACAAGCCAAATTTGTCACTAACATGGATGGTTTAGAATGGAAAAGGAGCAAATGGAACACTGCTTTAAAAAAATTTATAAAGTACTGCGAAAAAAAAGCTGTAAATTTGAGTGATTTCCTTATAGCAGATAATCCAGGAATAGAGAATTATTATAGAGAAAACTATAAAATTGAAAAAATAAGATATATAGCATATGGAGCAGAACTTTTTAACAATCCTAAATTAGAATATTTAGAGGAATATGATTTAAAGCCTTATGAATACTTCATGCTTATTGCAAGATTGGAACCAGAGAATAATATAGAAATGATTTTAGATGGATATTTAAAATCTAATGCAAAAGAGCCTTTTATGGTTATTGGAGGGTTAAAGAACAAATATGCCAAATATTTATTGGAAAAATATAAGAATTACGAAAGTATAAAATTTGTTGGTGGAATTTACAATTATGAGAAATTAAGTACTTTAAGATGGTATGCAAAATTATATTTCCATGGACACTCTGTTGGAGGAACTAATCCGTCTTTACTTGAAGCAATGGCTTCAAATGCTTATATAGCAGCTCATGATAATCCATTCAATAAATATGTTTTAGGAGATTATGCATTTTATTTCAGTAATTCTGAAGATATTTCCGATATAATAAAAAGTTATGCAGATAAGTATCGTGAAGAGTTTATAAAGAAAAATATAGAAAAGATCAAAAATGTGTATAATTGGGAAATTGTTAGCAAACAGTACTTAGAAGTTTTTGAGGAGTTATTAAAATCATGAAAGCCATAATCCTTGCAGGTGGAAGTGGGACAAGGTTATATCCGGTTACTATTGCAACAAACAAACATTTTCTCCCTATTTATAACAAACCTATGATCTATTACCCTCTGTCCCTTGTAATGCTTCTTGGGATAAGAGATGTTATGTTTATTGTAAATCTTGAAGATCTGAAGGATTTCCAGAAGCTTTTTGGAGATGGTTCCCGTCTTGGAATGAACATAAAATATCAGATACAGGAAAAACCTAACGGTCTTGCTGAAGGGCTCATACTGTCTGAAGATTTCATA
>JALTZE010000169.1 GCA_027051315.1 Micavibrio sp. | reverse complement strand
CCGCACAAACAGCATTAGAAGCAGCAGCAAACAGGGCAAAGAAACTAAAAATAACCCCATATATTTTATCATCAAATATAGAAGGAGAAGCAAAAGACTGCGGAATTTTTCACGCTGCAATAGCTTTACAAATCTTAAAATATAATCAGCCCTTTAAAAAACCATGCGTAATTCTTTCAGGCGGAGAAACAACCGTAACAGTTAAAGGAAAAGGTGGTAGAGGGGGAAGAAATTCAGAATTTCTTCTTTCTGCATTAAAAGAAATAGGAACGGAAAAAAATATATTTGGTCTAGCATGTGATACAGATGGTATAGACGGCTCAGAAGATAACGCAGGGGCTTTCTTCTTACCCGATACTTTGGAAAAAGCATTAAAATCAGGTATCAATCCAAAAACATATCTAGAAAATAACGATGCTTACAGCTTCTTTGAAAAAACAGATACATTGATAAAATCAGGCCCAACCCTCACCAATGTAAATGATTTTAGAGCTATATTAATTAGCTAAGCTACGGAGTTATCATTTTCATAACAAAAGAATCCATATCTGGTACTTTATCTTCAGGTACATGAGAATTATCCGTTATCTCAAGCATTCCCTTACCACTTATATTGAATATTCGTACAAGAGAACCATCACCATTCACTGGTAAATTTTCATTAAATGCACTAACATTTGCTTTTGGTAATTTTGCCTTTATATCCATTATCTCTCTGTCCATTAGAGAATCGTCAACATATCTAAAATGAAATATTGTGCCACCTTTTTTAATAACACAATCTTTTGTTATATGTTCACTAATAACTGATACCGCTTTAAAATCATCCGTTATCAAAGCATCTGGATTATTACTAAAAACATAATGGAGTTTACTCTTAAACATATTCATCACCCTCTAAAAAAAACAAAACAATATTGATTACAAATTACCTTTTTGCGGACGTAAAGTAGGAAAACATATTACATCTCGAATATTAGATGAGTTAGTTAAAATCATAACCAAACGGTCAATTCCCATTCCCCAACCACCACACGGAGGAAGTCCATATTCCAGCGCAGTAACATAATCATTATCCAACATTTGTGCTTCATCATCACCTTTTTCAGATGCTTTCACTTGCTCCATAAATCTTTCATATTGAATTTTGGGGTCGTTAAGCTCGGTATAAGCATTTGCTATTTCCCAACCATTTATAAAAGTTTCAAAACGTTCAACCAAACGTGGATTTGAACGATGCCCTTTGGCAAGAGGAGAAACCTCAACAGGCATATCAGTAACATGAATAGGTTGAATTAATTTTGGCTCGACAAGTTCACCAAATATTTCCGCAACAACATGCCCCCACCCCATAAATTCTTCAACATGAATCCCCAAATCTTTCGCTGCTTTTCTAGCTTCTTCATCACTTTCAATTTCCAGAAAATCTATTTGAGTTTCTTCTGCAACCATTTCACACATTGATTTTCTTGCCCACGGTCTTGAAACATCAATCTCATGGTCACCATATTTTATTACTGTTCCACCATAAATTTCCTTAACCAGAGTTTCTACAAGCTCTTCTGTCAAATCCATCATATCATTATAATCAGCATATGCCTCATAATATTCCACCATAGTAAATTCAGGATTATGCTTTACCGATATACCTTCATTCCTAAAATTCTTACCAATTTCAAAAACAGCATTTGAAAACCCGCCGACAACCAATCTTTTAAGATAAAGCTCTGGCGCAACACGAAGGAAAAAATCAGTATCCAAAGCATTATGATGAGTAACAAAAGGCTTAGCCGAAGCCCCTCCCATAATCGGATGAAGTGAAGGAGTTTCAACTTCGAAACCACCACGGCTTTCTAAATATTTCCTAATTATTGAAACAATTTGCGACCTCTTACGAAGAACATCACGGCTATCATCATTCATAATCAAATCAAGATAACGTTGGCGATATCTTTGCTCAATATCAGTAAGCCCATGATGTTTCTCAGGCAAGGGTAACAAAGACTTTGTAAGAATTTCAATTTCTTTAACACGAACAGAAAGCTCCCCCCTTGGCGTCCTGCGAACAGTACCTTTAGCCCCCACAATATCACCAATATCAATCATTTTAAGCCTATCTAGCATATCTTCTGACATTGATTGTTTATGGCAAAAAAGCTGTATTTTGCCAGAAGCATCAGATATATCCAAAAACATGCCATTATTACGCATAGCCATAACACGACCAGCAACAGCAACCCTATCTTCTGTTTCTACACCATTTTCAAGATTTGCATATTTATCCTGTAATGGTTTAGCCTCAATAGTACGATTAAATTTATGAGGATAAGGATTTAAACCTTTATCCTTTAACATCTGCAATTTTTGTTCTTTTGCTGCTCTTGGATTTCCTGCTGTATTTTCTTCCATAGATATATTTTCTTTTACCTGTCTTTGTGCCATTTATTTATTCCACAATTATGTTATATTAACTCTATCTATATGCACCAAAATCATTAAGAAAATCAATGTTTAATTTATTTTAAACTTCAAAATATCCCACCATTTAAACAAAGGCAGAAATTCATGTCACTTTTTTCCATATTTTCTTCTCCTTCTAAAAATAACAAAAATAATGAAAACGGTAATGCTTTTGTTTTTATACTAATTGCCATAGCATTACTCGCTGCCCTCACATTTTCCCTTACTCGTTCTGAACAAGAAGGAGGAAAATCAGGAGATAAAGCACAAATGAAAATACAGGTAAATCAACTTCTAAGAACAGCAAAAAATATGCAATTTGCTATAGAAAAAATGAAAATACAAAATGGAACAAGTGAAAATGATATAAGCTTTCATTCCGAAATGTGGGGAAATAATGATTATCAACACAACCCCGCCCAACCAGAAGAAAATAGGATTTTCTCCCCAAAAGGAGGAGCAGTAAATTTTCCAACCATTCCTCCACTTGCCTCTAAAACTACATCTAAAATTGCCTTTTACGGCGATTTTGCCGTAGATAATATAGGAAGTCCCAATTCAGAACTTACCTTTGTAATAGAAGATATAGATAGAAATTTCTGCCTTTACACAAATAAAGAACTTGGCATAACCAATCCATCAAACCAACCACCTGATGATAAACTTGGGACAGCAGGA
>JALTZE010000168.1 GCA_027051315.1 Micavibrio sp. | reverse complement strand
ATTTATGCCTGTCAAAAAAGATAAATGCTCATTTATATGGAATTCTTGATGTAATGTCTGACTTAGATTTTGATTCAAGAAAATCTATTAAGATGCAGATATATAAGAAAAACATTATTGTGCTTGATGCGTTAATCCTGTCATATTCATATGGTCATATAGATAAACAAAAATTTTTAAATCTCTATGAATTTGCAAAAAAATGGAAAGCACCAACCCTTCCTGTAAATGGAAAAGATATGTTAGCGTTGGGATTTCCAGAAGGAAAAGAAATAGGAAAAGCACTCCAAAAAATAGAAAATTGGTGGATAGAGAATGATTTTAAACCAAATAAAGAACAGTCTATTAATTATATTTCACAATTTTTGTAACTGTCTAAGTCCTTCCCCAATTATCATAGCGCTAGCATTTACAACATTTATTGACCTTAATTCACCTGACATAGGAATCATAATTCTACCATCTGCACTTTCGTGAACTTCATCAGGGACGCCAGCACTTTCCCTACCTGCGAGCAATATATCATCATCTTTAAATTTAAATTCTGTATATGGGATTGATGATTTTGTTGTCATCAATATTATTCTTCTTTCTTTATAATTTTGTAAAAATATGTCCCACGAAGCGTGTTTTACAATATCCGCGTGTTCATAATAATCCATGGCAGATTGCTTTATTTTTCTCTCATTCCAAGGAAAGCCACAAGGTTCTATTATATCAAGCCCAAGCCCAAGACAGGCGCAAAGTCTAATCATTGCGCCAGTATTTTGAGGTATATCAGGTTGGTACATTGCAATTCTAAGCATATTATTACCTTATAAAAATTGTGAATGAATAAAAAATAGCTACTGGAAAATAATTTTTCTATAGCGTATGATAATAAACGATTTTTGTCTTGAACTATTTCAATAACATGGCCGAATAATAATGACAGATACAATAAAAAGCAATAATTCCGATATACCAGAATCAGAGCAAAGAAGAGATTTTCTCTATCTCACAACGGCAGGAATGGGAGCGGTCGCTGCGTGTTCTGTGGCGTGGCCCTTTGTAAAATCAATGACTCCTGCGGCAGATGTTTTGGCTGTTTCATCAATAGAGGTTGATTTAACTCCTATAAAAATGGGGCAGGGTATAACAGAAATGTGGAGGGGGCAGCCCGTTTTTATCCGTCGCCGTACAGCTAAAGAAATAGAAATGGCAAGAAGTGTAGATATATCCTCACTCAGAGATAAACAAACAGACGAAGAACGTGTTCAAAAAGCCGAATGGCTAATAACAATGGGGGTATGTACTCATTTAGGTTGTGTGCCTTTGGGGCAAAAACCTACAGAAGCAAGAGGGGATTTTGGCGGCTGGTTTTGTCCTTGTCATGGTTCTCACTATGATACATCAGGAAGAATCAGAAAAGGACCAGCCCCTAAAAATCTTCCAGTACCAGAATATAAATTTATAACAGATACTAAAATTAAAATAGGATAGGCAGGAGTTAGATTAATGGCAAATAAGAGTCGCGAAAAATTTGATAACTCTGTTATAGAATGGATAGACAGCAGGCTACCTCTTTTTACTATGATGCAAAAAGAATATGGGGTTTTTCCAACACCTAAGAATTTCAATTACTTCTGGAATTTTGGTGCGATAGCAATGTTTATGCTGGTTACCATGTTGCTGACAGGTATATTTTTGGCTATGAATTATACGCCTCATGTGGATATGGCTTTTGATTCCGTTGAAAGAATTATGCGTGATGTGGAATATGGCTGGCTTATCCGCTATATCCATATGAACGGAGCTTCATTCTTTTTCATAGCTGTTTTTATACATATATTCAGAGGGCTTTATTACGGTTCATATAAACAACCCAGAGAACTTTTATGGATTTTAGGAGTGGTAATATTCCTTCTTATGATGGCAACAGCATTCATGGGATATGTTCTTCCTTGGGGGCAAATGTCCTTATGGGGAGCAAAAGTTATAACTAATTTATTTTCAGCTATACCAATAGTTGGTGATGATATAGTTACTTTTTTATTAGGTGGTTTTACAGTCGCTAATCCGACCTTAAACAGATTTTTTGCCCTTCATTATCTTCTACCTTTTGTGATATTTGCAGTGGTATTCCTTCATGTTTGGGCATTACATGTAACAGGCTCTAACAATCCTTTGGGAATAGATGTTAAATCATCAAAAGATACTATTCCTTTTAATCCTTACTACACTATCAAGGATTCTTTTGGTTTACTTTTATTTATTGCTATATACGCGATATTTATTTTCTATGCTCCAAATTATCTTGGTCACCCAGATAATTATATCCCAGCAAACCCTATGCAAACTCCGCCTCATATCGTCCCTGAGTGGTATTTCTTGCCTTTTTATGCAATATTAAGGTCTATAACATTTGATTTTAATATTTATATATTGGCTTCACTTGGTTTGTTTGCTCTTTCGATATCTCCCCTTTATTGTGAAAATATAGCAAAGAAAATTAATTGCCTAGCAAGCATAGTATTCGCCATTGCTGGTGGTGCATTATTTGTTCTTGGATATTTATCACAAATAGATGCTGAAAATGGAGGGAAAATCATATCCTTGCCTTTCCATGATTTTGCTATAATCGACGCAAAATTAGGCGGTGTTTTAGCAATGTTCGGTGCGATAGCAATGTTGTTTTTGCTTCCATGGCTTGATACGCACCCAGTTCGTTCTGCTACATTTCGCCCATGGTTTAAAATAGCTGTACTTATTTTAGTGGTAGATTTTGTATTTTTAGGTGTTGTAGGCGGTAAACCTGCTGAAGGAATATGGCCAATGGCTGGGCTTATCGCTACTGGCATATATTATATATTCTTCTTGGTGATTTGCCCTTTCCTAAGCAAATATGAAAAGGCAAAACCTCTACCTGAGTCAATTCATCAAGCAGTTCTTGATAAGAGCGGGAAATAAACAATGAAAAAAATCATATATATTACAATATTATTTACAAGCTAGGGGCCTTGAATAGCCTTTAATTTGAGAGTTGTGGCCCTTGAAAACTGGGAAAGAATGCTGACAAATGGCCTTGAATTTCACAACTTTCATTCAGCAGAAACCTTGTTAGTGACGATGCATTACCAAAGGTGACAGGAAACTTGTTTCATTTGGAA
>JALTZE010000167.1 GCA_027051315.1 Micavibrio sp. | reverse complement strand
TTTTGTTCCCGTTGATATTGCTGATTTTACATCAATGCCGCATCTGACAAGTTGATTCTTTTTATCAGGATTATTTGATAACAATATGATTTCATTTAAATTTAATGCTTTTAACATATCAGCTGCCACTTTGAAATTTCTTGCATCAGGCAAAAAACCAAGCTCGCAATTAGCATCATATGTATCAAGACCATTTTCTATCTGCAATTTATATGCATCTATCTTATTATACAGACCAATGCCTCTCCCCTCTTGCCTTAGATAAAGTATTACGCCTCCTTTTTTATCTAATATATTTATAGTTTCGTCTAACTGAAATCCGCAGTCACATCGGTGAGAACCAAACACATCACCAGTCAAACATTCAGAATGAATACGAATTAACGGGTATTTTTCTTTATCATATCCTTTGAAAAGCAAAGCTATATGCTCTTTTTCACTATCTTGAAATTCACTATCTTGAAAGTTAAAAGTTACCAGCTCTACATCAATTCCATTTCTTATTTTTATGGGAACTTTAGCCCTTATAGTGGTAATTATCGACATTTCACACCGCCACTTTTTTATTACTATCTGGCTGAGTAATTTTAAAATCTTTTATCTCTTCTATAAATTCATTAAAATCTTCGGGATTTGCAAAATTCTTATAAACAGAAGCATATCTTATATATCCGACTTTATCTACTTCTGCTAATGCTTTCATTGCTAAATCACCTATAGTTTCTGATGGAACTTCACTATCAGAAAAACTTTCTAACTGCCTTACTATCGATGTTACGATTTTATCGATTCTTTCCGTATCAACAGGTCTTTTCATCAGAGCAACTCTCAAAGATTTGGCAAGTTTTTCACGTTCGAATGGTTGTTTACGGCTACCTGCTTTTACTACCGTCATTTCACGAAGCTGCACCCTTTCGAATGTAGTAAATCTTGCTCCACATTCAGCGCATACCCTCCTCCTACGAATTGATGAATTATCATCAGTAGGACGGGAATCTTTAACTTGAGATTCTTCATTTCCGCAAAAAGGGCAACGCATTAGTTTTATATACCTTCTGTTTATAAATCTTCATAGATAGGAAATCTATCACAAAGCTCACGAACCCTTACCCTTACCGAAGATTCAACTTCTGCATTTCCTTGCTCACCATTTGCAGCCAGACCATCAAGCACTTCAACAATCATTTCACCAATCTGTTTCCATTCAGCGATACCAAAGCCACGACTTGTTGCAGCAGAAGTACCAAGACGAACACCAGATGTTACCATTGGTTTTTCAGGGTCAAAAGGTACTGCATTTTTGTTACATGTCATTCCTGCATTTTCCAAAGCAATTTCTGCGATATTACCTGTGAGCTTTTTAGGGCGAAGGTCAACAAGAACGATATGGGAATCTGTTCCACCAGAAACAATATCAAGACCACCATTAATAAGAGTTTCAGAAAGAACTCTTGCGTTATCTAAAACCGCCTTTGCATATGACTTAAATTCTGGGGTAAGAGCTTCACCATAAGCTACTGCTTTTGCAGCAATAACATGCATTAAAGGTCCGCCTTGTATTCCTGGAAATATTGCAGAATTTATTTTCTTTCCAAGCTCCATATCATTGGATAAAATCATACCGCCTCTTGGACCTCTTAAAGTCTTGTGAGTTGTCGTTGTAACAACATGAGCATGCTCAATCGGTGAAGGATAAACTCCCGCAGCGACCAGACCAGCATAATGAGCCATATCAACAAAAAGATATGCTCCAACCATATCGGCAATTTCACGGAAACGTTTAAAGTCTATTATTCTTGGATAAGCAGAAGCCCCTGCAATAATCATTTTTGGTTTATGTTCTTTTGCTAATCTTTCAACTTCTTCATAATCGATAAGAGCGTCTTGTTCCCTAACGCCATATTGTACCGCATTAAACCACTTACCAGACTGATTAGGTGCAGCACCGTGTGTTAAATGTCCTCCTGCTGCCAAAGACATTCCAAGAATTGTATCACCTGGTTGAAGCAATGCTTGCATCACGCCTTGATTAGCTTGCGAGCCTGAATTAGGCTGAACATTTGCATATTGACAGTTAAATAACTCTTTAGCACGGTTTCTTGCTAAATCTTCGATTATATCGACATATTCACAACCGCCATAATAGCGACGCCCTGGATATCCTTCGGCATATTTATTTGTAAGAACAGAACCTTGAGCCTCTAATACTGCTTTTGAAACTATATTTTCAGAAGCAATTAATTCAATTTGTGTTTGTTGCCTTTCTAGCTCTTCACGAATAGCTTTATGAATATCCGCATCTTTTTCCTGTAATGATGAGGTAAAAAATCCATCTATAGTAAATTCTGTTTTCATTGCTGTATTTGACATTATTATAGCCCTTTCTTTACTTAATCTATGCTATCTATTCCAAAATCTAGTGAAGCTACTCTTGCTTCATGTCTTCCGCCTTCAAATTTCGTTGAGATAAATGTTTTTACGCAATCTATTGCTACTTGCTCACCTATTATTCTTGCTCCAAGACATAACACATTTGCGTCATTATGCTCTCTGGTCAATCTTGCCATCGTAGAATCTGTGCACAAAGCCGCCCGCACCGCTTTGAATCTATTGGCAGCTATTGAAATTCCTATACCAGAGCCACATATAGCAATCCCTCTATGAACAATACCAGAAGTAATTGCTTTACCAATTTCCTTGCCATAATCTGCATAATTTACTGAATCTGTACTATGAGTTCCTAAATCCACCCAATCAATATCTTCTGAAAAACTTTTCTTTATCAGCTCTTTTAGTTTATATCCGCCGTGGTCTGAGGCTATTGCTATCTTCATATTATTTAACTCACTTGAAAATCTATTTATATATAGTGTCTTTCCCATTAAGAAATCAATTGATTTTTCTTTAAAACATATTCTAATCTCTTAATAGCATTATTTTTCATTATATTTTGCGGGGTTAAGGCTGGGCATTGAATACTTATTTCAGTCAAAGTTTCCACGTCCATAGCTGATACTTTGACGTATGAGCCTATGGGGTAGAATTCAAAAATTATTTCTCTACCATTAAATTTTTGCCTGGTCATTTATTATCTTTTGCAAAATTTCATTGTTAATATTTTGGGGCAAATCTTCCTTACCCGTTATCCAGTTATATAAATC
>JALTZE010000166.1 GCA_027051315.1 Micavibrio sp. | reverse complement strand
GTACAGACTCTGGTTCTTAGATAAGATAGATTTATGAATAATTTATTTGAAAATGATGATTTGGAAAAAAACGTAAACAGACCTTTAGCCGATATTTTACGCCCTATTATTATTGATGAGGTTGTTGGGCAAAGCCATATTACAGATGATAATTCTTCTCTTGGTAAGATGATAAAGTCTGGAAAAATATCATCTTTGATATTTTGGGGACCTCCTGGATGTGGGAAAACTACTATCGCAAGAATTCTTGCAAATAAAACAGATAAATATTTTGAGCAAATTTCGGCTATCTTTTCAGGGGTTAGCGACCTTAAGAAAATTTTTGAAAGTGCAAAAATAAGAAGAAAAAATGGCAAAGCTACTATGCTGTTTGTAGATGAGATACATAGATTCAACAAATCTCAGCAAGATGCATTTTTACCAGTTGTTGAAGATGGTACTATTACTTTGATTGGTGCTACTACAGAAAATCCTTCTTTTGAGCTTAATGCTGCTTTGTTATCAAGATGTCAAGTTATTGTGCTTAAGAGGCTTGATGATAATGCGCTTGATATACTTGTAAAAAGAGCAGAAGAAAATATAGGCAGAAAGCTCCCCCTTGATAAGCAGGCCTTAATTTCACTTAAAAATATGGCAGATGGAGATGGGCGTTATTTTCTTACTATGATTGAACAAATATATAATCAAGTATCGAAAAATGATATTATTGACACAAACTTGCTTTGTGAGATTGTACAAAAAAGAGCTCCTTTATATGATAAATCTGATGATAGTCATTATAATTTAATTAGTGCATTACATAAATCTGTAAGAGGTTCTGACGTAGATGCTGCTCTTTACTGGTTTGCACGCATGATAGATGGTGGTGAAAATCCTAAATATATTGCACGCAGGCTTGCCAGAATGGCTGTGGAAGATATAGGGCTTGCCGACCCACAAGCAATGCAAATTTGTATAGATGCATGGAATATGTATGAAAGGCTGGGTTCACCAGAAGGAGAGTTAGCACTAACACAAGCTTTGATATATTTGGCTACTGCTCCAAAATCAAATGCTGGTTATGTTGCTTATAAAAAAGTAATGTCTCGGGCAAAAAAGACAGGTTCATTAATGCCGCCTAAACATATTCTTAATGCACCGACAGCAATGATGAAAGAAATTGGGTATGGAGATGGTTATCAATATGACCCTGATACAAAAGATGGATTTTCAGGACAAAATTATTTTCCTGATGAAATGGATAGAGAAAAATTTTATAAACCTGTTGAAAGAGGGTTTGAAAGAGAAATAAATAAAAGATTGGATTATTGGCAAAAGCTGAGAGATAATATTAAAAAAAGCTAAACATAATACTAAATAGCCTTCAATAGGCTATTTACGTTCAAACGCCACGTTGCTTTCGTTGCATTGGCAACGACTTGCGGTCGCAAGCTTCCAATTGTAATTCATGAATGAATGCCAATTGGTATAAATAACGTACAGCTTTAATTTGTGTATTTTTTATTTTCTAAAAATCAGGCAGCTGTTTCAAGCTCTACCTCAACATTATTAATACCGCCATATTCTGATTTATTCATATGGTCATGCATATTCGCAATCATGATATCTACTGTATCTCGATAAAAATGATTAGCTCCTTTGATTATTCTGTAATCAATTTCTATACCTTTTTGAGCATGAAGTCTTTCAGCCATACTATCTACGTGACATCTTGAAACTATGTTATCTCTATCACCATGCATAATAAGACCAGAAGAGGGGCAAGGAGCAAGAAAAGAAAAATCATCTTCATGGGCTGGGGGTGTTACCGCAATAAATCCTTTTACTTCAGGACGCCTCATAAGAAGCTGCATAGCCATTAATGCACCAAATTGGTATCCTGCTATACATACATAGGGAGCATTTTTATTAATTTCTTGGAGCCAGTCCATTGCTGAGGCTGCATCGCTAAGCTCACCTTCACCTCGCTCATGCACTCCTTGTGATTTTCCAACACCTCGGAAATTAAATCTTAATGTAGAAAATCCTCTTTGTACAAATGCTTGATGCATTGCAAAGGTTATTTTATTGTTCATTGTTCCCCCTTGCTCCGGATTCGGATGCAAGACCAAGGCTAAAGGCGCATTCTCAATTTTAGAGTGTGTGTATCGACCTTCAAGGCGACCCGCTGGGCCATTAAAAATAATTTCCGGCATTTATCTCCAACTTATCTTTAAGAGTTAAAATTATTGCATTTATTATTTGCTGTGAATCTGCAATTATTTCACAGCTTGGACACCAAAATTACCGCTTGGCTTTTACTATTATAGAATTATTGAGAAAAAATCCAGTTATTTCTCATAACTCATTGATTTTAATGTGGATAAAGGAATATAGTGCGTGTAATATGAATGATATGACAGATTATAAAATACAAAGCTATATGGATTATAATGCTACCTGCCCTATCAGGGAGGAAGTAATAGAATATATGACAGAAATTATGCAGTATACAGGGAATGCTTCATCTGTACATCGCTTTGGAAGGAGGGCTAGAAAATATATTGAAGAAGCACGAATGGATGTTGCCGCTCTTGTTAAAGTTAAAGAAAATCAAGTTATATTTAATTCAGGAGCAACCGAAGGAAATAATGCTGTAGTAAGAAAATATTGCAAAGATAGAATATTAATATCTGCAATTGAACATCCTTCTATATTTAGACCAGCGCAAGAATTTGCAACTAAATACGAAATAATTGAAGTAAATAATGATGGCGTAGTAGATATTACAAAATTTGAGAATATATTAAAAACGGGAGAAAAACCTGCTTTAGTATCTATTATGCTAGCCAATAATGAAAGTGGCATTATTCAACCTGTTGAAAAAATATCAAAAATTGTTAAAGAATATGATGAAAATATAATTATGCATATTGATGCTGTTCAGGCTGCTGGAAAAATGGAAATAGATTTTGAAAAATTTGGGGCTGATTACATGACATTATCTGCCCATAAATTTGGAGGACCTCAGGGTGTTGGGGCCATAATTTCTGCCAAAGGAAAAATACCTCCTAAAATTCTTTTTGGTGGTGGGCAAGAAAGAAGACAAAGAGCAGGAACAGAAAATATCGCAGGAATAGCAGGTTTTGGTGTTGCCGCTAAAATTGCAAGGAATAATATAGATTATTAT
>JALTZE010000165.1 GCA_027051315.1 Micavibrio sp. | reverse complement strand
CTTTTATCTGTACTTATTTATTTGTAGAAAGGCTTAAATATATATCTTTAATTCCGATTATTTCTCTAATTCCGTATATTTATTTGAATAGCGCGAATATCAAAGTTTATTTTTCTGGTAATGGAGAATATTTACTTGCTTGTGTAAAGGGTGAGGGGTGTTTTACTGATAAGGTTAAAGGGGGCAAGTTTGTATTTAAATCTTGGGCGCAAGATTTTGGATATAATCATAAAAATATAACTAATTTTTCCGATATTTCTGAAGGTAAGGTTATTTCTTGTGATGATATGGGATGTAGAATAGATGGAGCAACGAAAATATCTATTGTCTTTGAAAATTTAGTAATTGAGCAAGAATGTAGTTGGGCGGATTATATAATAGTAAGGGGAAATGGGGGAGTAAAATGCAACGGAAAAATTATCGATTTGGAGAAGATAAAAGGGGCTGGCTTTATTGAAGTTAATAGATTTAATAATTCATTGGTGAAAGTTAATGATGTAAGAGCAAACAGACCATGGGTTATTAAAGATAGTGTTATGTAGTTAGAGTTATTCTGACCTTTTGACTATGTTAGTGATATGTTCTTATTAATGAGGATATTACGCCTTGTATTTCAACCTGTTCTGGGGATAATACTTTAGGAGCGTATTCATCATTTTCTGGTTGTAATACAACCTTTCCTTCTTTTCTATATATGCGTTTTAGAGTTACTTCTTCACCATCGATAAGAGCGACGACAATATCGCCATCGCGAGCATTTTGTTGTCTTTTTATGATAACTGTGTCCCCGTCATTTATTCCAGCCTTAATCATAGAATCCCCATCTACGGTAAGGGCATATAAATCGCCTTTCCCTGCCATGCCAGCTGGTATATCAATTACTTGCCCTTCGTCCCTTATTGCTTCTATTGGGCTTCCTGCTGCAATTTTTCCGTATAATGGGATTGTATCTACCGATTGTGTAAGTGGAGTTAACTCAGATTTTTGAGTTATGTTGTTTGTATTTTTGTATAATATATAGCCCTCAGGTAATTTTTTTACCTCCAATGCACGGGCGCGGTGAGGGAGGCGTTGTATATATCCTCTTTCTACCAATGCAGTTATGAGTCTGTGGATTCCTGATTTTGATTTTAATCCTAGAGCATTTTTCATCTCATCAAAAGATGGAGCAATTTCCCCAGATGAAAGGCGTTCATGTATGAATAAAAGCAATTCTTTTTGTTTTTTTGTAAGCATAATATCCACCTGCCGATTTGCTGCACTAAATTTATTTATGATTATTAGATTTTATTGTATTCCCTATATGTTCTAGTTTAGTTCATGTTTTGTGTCAATAGTTTTCCAAGTATTTTTTTTACGGCTAGGGATATATCTTCTTGTTTTGTTAGGCTTTCACCAACAAGGAAAGCTTTATATCCTAATTTAGAAAGAGTAGCAATATCATTGAATGTTTTTATTCCGCTTTCGGCTACTTTAACGATATTATCTGGGATTTTATTTGCTAGTGATTTTGTTGTCTCTATTGAAACTTCCAGAGTTTTAAGGTTTCTTGAATTTACGCCAATCATTTGCGGGGATAGTTTCAAGCATCTTTTGAGTTCTTCTTCGTTGTGAACTTCGAATAATGTATCCATACCCAAAGACGTGGCAAGTTTATAGAATTTTTCGGCTTGCTTATCTGATAAGGCTGCCATTATTAGCAATATGCAATCTGCTCCTAAATATTTGGATTCCCATATTTGATATTCATCTATAATAAAATCTTTTCTAAGTAAAGGTATAGAAGTATGTGATTTAACCTGTTGCAAGAAGCTGTCATGACCTTGAAAATAAGGTTCATCTGTTAGTACTGATATACAGGTTGCTCCTTCTTGCTCATATATTTTTCCTATCTCAGCTGGATTGAAGTTTTTTCTTATAATTCCTTTGCTTCGTGATGCTTTTTTAACTTCTGCTATAAGAGAAATATCATCATTTTTCTTAATGCTATAGATGAAGTCACGAGATTTTTTAAACGAATTTGATTTGTTTTTGAGTTCTTCTAATGAAAGTTCAGCCCTTTTTATTTCTATATGATTCTTTTTATTAAGGCAGATTTCTTCTAATATATTCATTTTGTTATCTCTTTATATTTATTAAATAGATTAAATGCTTTGCCACTATCTATTATTTCAGATATTGTATTAACAGCTTCTTTTAAGTTATTGTATTTTCCTGATATTATTAAGCATGCAGCTGCGTTTGCTGTTACAAAATTGCGATATGCGCTATGCTCACCATTAAGAAGTTTGATGAGAGCGTTGGAATTTGTTTTTGCGTCGCCTCCTTTTATCTCTTCTAATTTATGATATGGAAGGTCGAAATCTTCTGGTGATAATATTTTATCTAAGATTTCTCCGTTATCTAATTCTGTTATATATGTTTTTCCTGTTAATGTTATTTCATCCATTCCATCAGAGCCATGCACAATCCAAGCTTTTTTTGTCCCTAAATTTTTTAATGTATAGGCAATTGGTCTTAACCATTTTTTATCATAAACACCGATTAATTGCCGTTTTGTTCCGCATGGATTTGATAGGGGACCTAATATATTGAATATGGTTCTGAAACCAAGATTTTTTCTTACATTTGCAACATTTTTCATTGCTTTGTGATGATTTGGAGCCATTAAAAAGGCAAAATTTAGTTTTTTTAGTGCTTCTTCTGTTTTTTCTTTGCTTATATTGATATTTATTCCTGAAGCCTCCAAAGTATCTGCTGCGCCTGCTTTTGAGCTTGCTGAACGATTGCCATGTTTTGCCATAGCTATTCCAGCAGCAGCACATATAAATGAAACGGCCGTAGATATATTAAAAGTAGAATGACCATCGCCGCCTGTGCCGCAACAATCAATGGCTCCTTCTGGTGAATTTATAGTATCTGCTTTTTCCCGCATTACTTTTGTTGCGGCTGTTATTTCTTCTATTGTTTCTCCTTTTGATGAAAGAGCGGTAAGAAAAGAAGATATTTCTATATCTGATGCTTTTCCGTCCATAATGAATTTTATTGCTTCATATGCTTCATCTTCATTTAGATTTTGGTGCGATATTAGTTTTAATGTTTTTTCTTTTAGCATGTTTTTATTGTTTTTAAATTATCCAAAGGTTATTTTTATATATCAGTTCAAAAGAAATCCATAGTTTCTTTT
>JALTZE010000164.1 GCA_027051315.1 Micavibrio sp. | reverse complement strand
GTGTGTGTGTGTGTGTGTGTGTGTGTGTGTGTGTGTGTGTGGCGCACGCACACGTGTGTAATTATGTTTAACTTTAATGTGGATTAAGTCTAAAAGAAAACATTGATATATAAATGTGTCAGAAATTGCACTCTTCAGGTATTTAAAAAAAGTTTTGTTTGTTTTTAGCTGCCACCCAGTACGACTGTAACTTTGAACATGGATTCTGCAAGTGGACTCAAGACAAACATGACAACTTTGACTGGACTCGATCCCAGGGACCTACCGGCTCCATACTCACTGGTCCTACTAATGATCACACACTTGGCACAGGTCTTTATTCACATTTTAAAAACTTTGAGAAAGATGCATAAATTAGTGTGGAAATTGATCCTAGATTTTTTAGTAAAGAGCATATGGATGTTATGAAAAAATATGGAGTAAACAGAATTAGTTTTGGAGTACAGGATTTTAATGAAGCAACCAAAAAAGCGGTAAACAGGATTCAACCGTTTGATTTGACTAAGAAAGCCGTAGATATAGCAAGAGAAGCAGGAATTCACTCTATTAATATTGATTTGATTTATGGGCTTCCTTATCAGACGCTTGAAAGTTTTAAAAAAACGCTTGAACTTGTAAAAGAGCTTGACCCTGACAGACTTGCTGTATTTAATTATGCTCATGTTCCTTGGATGAAAAAAGGTATGAGAAAAATAGATGAGACAACCCTGCCAAGTCCGGAAGAGAAACTTAAAATTTTTAAATATGTTATAGACTTTTTTGAAAGTAACGGTTATAAAATGGTTGGAATGGACCATTTTGCAAAGCCAGAAGATGAATTATTCAAAGCAATAGAAAAAGGTGAGCTTCACAGAAATTTCCAAGGCTATACTACAAAAGGGGGAGCTGATTTAATTGGAATTGGTCTTACATCTATTTCAGAAACGGATGATGCATATTTTCAAAATTATAAAGATTTAAAAAATTATGAAGCTGCTGTTGATGCAGGAAAAATTCCGACTTTTAGAGGAGTTATTTTGAATGAAGAAGATAAAATTAGAAAATACATTATAATGGAAATGATGGCAAATTTCAGTTTTGATATAAAAAGATTTGAAGAAAAATTTGGAATTAATTTTAAAGAAAAATTTAAAAATGAGCTTAATGAACTTCAAGAATTTGTAGATGAAGGGCTTGTTGAAATAAATGATGATAAAATAAAAGTAAATAAAACAGGAAGTTTGCTTATTAGAAATATAGTATTACCATTTGATGAATATTTTAAAAAAATGAAAAACCAAAAAGTCTTTTCAAAATCTGTATAAGGAAAAATAATGAAAATATCAACAGGATTGGGATTAACTTGCCCAAAATCTAAATATATTGACCCAAGACATATACCAGATATTATTGCATGGTATGATATATCCGACCTTTCAGCCATAACTCAATCGGCAGGATTGGTATCACAAGTCAACGATAAATCAGGCAATAACCATCACCTTATTCAAGGAACAGCAATAAACCAGCCAGCCCTTATCAGCTGGAATAGTAAGAAATGCCTTGCATTTAATGGTACGGATTCTTTTATGAGCGCAACTAGCCTTGATGAAAATATAATAAATGCGACATCTTCTGTTACAATATTTTTGGTGTGCCAACATACAAACGCAACAGACCCCACTACAGGCTCATCTTTTAATGGTATAATATCACTAGGAGCCTATGAGAATTCAACCAGCCGTCAAAAAATATTCATCCAGCAACCACGTGATAATATGAGCTTTATAAATGATATATCAAATGGTTCAGGTTCTTCTACTGTAAATTTTGATACTTCTTATAACAAAACCATTTTTACTACAAAAATAGAAGCAGGAACAGATGGAAATATTGAAACATACGGCGGAGAAAATTCGTATGATTCTCGTTCTGGTGTAACATCAAGAATAAACACAGCTCATACGGAATATTACCTGCATGTAGGACAAGAACCTTTATCAGGACAAAGAAAATATTACGGCTCTATCGCCGAAATAATTATTTATAAAAGAGCATTAACCAATCACGAAAGAATTTCTCTAACCCGTCACTTGTCAATCAAATGGGGAGTATAACCATGATATATCTACTTTGGAATACTAGCGAAGAAGCACAAATAGCCGAACAAAAAATATATAAAAAATATATTTCATCTATCCCGACTCCAACCCCTGCCTATCTACAAAATACTACTAAATACGCAAATATAGAAAATATCAAAGGCAAATACGGATTTCCAAAACCCACTAATCAAGATTTAATAAATAACATTTCTGGCTATAGCGAATTAGATTATATAGAATCAATTACAGAATAACTAATTTCTATATATTACATTCATATATGATAGAGAACCTTTAAATATGATGGCGGAGACGACAGGATTCGAACCTGCGAGGAGTTGCCCCCAACCCGCTTTCCAGGCGAGCGCCTTAAACCACTCGGCCACGTCTCCACATGTGATAAAGGTTTAAGAAGCGATAAACTATACAAAAACAAAAAATAATTCAATAGATAGTTCAAAATACTATCCTTACCCCTAATCTAAACAAAAATCGGAGAAAAAAATGGCGCAAATGGCATCATTAATGGGCTCTGTTATGCCCTATCTAACCGCAGCAACACAAGTTGCAAGCACGGTAAATTCCATAAATAAGATTGTAAATCCAGAACAAAAACAGCAAAGAGAAGAATTACGCTCTCGTCAAGAGCTGGCCTTAAAACAGCTTCGTAAGCAACAAGAATTAGCATATCAGCAGGAACAAAAAAAAGCGCAACAGCAAAAAAATGAAATAAATCTAACAGCAAATTTACAAGAAAAAGAAAGAAAATCAGCATTAAAAAGAGCAATATCAAGACAGCGCGCAAAATTCGGAGCAACGGGCATATCAGCAAATTCAGGGTCAGGAGAAGCAGTCTTACTAGGTTTATTTCAAGAAAGCGATAATGAAAAAAGTAAAAGGGAAAGTCTGGATAAGCTTCGTTTCGGAGCTATAAACCAAAATTTACAAAATAGAAAATCCTTAAATATTCTACAGGCTACTCAATTAAAGCAAAAACAGGATTTAGAAAATTTATACATGAATTGATTATTTATAAAATAAACTGGAGTTAAAAAATGTCCCGTATCAGACAAATAAAAACAACATTCACGGCTGGTGAAGTTGCTCCTGAACTTTTGGGAAGAGGTGATTTACGAGCATATGATAATGGCGCTATGAAACTACGTAACCTTTTTATACACCCAACAGGAGGAGTATCAAGAAGAGCAGGTCTTCGCCATATTGACTCAATTCCGGGGCAGGGCAGGCTAGTTTCCTTTGAATTTAATACAGAACAAACATATTTACTGGTAATTACTGATTTTAGAATTCATATCTATCTTGATGGAGTAAAAATTACTGAACTATCAACCCCTTGGTCAAATGCTCAAATTCCACAAATAGCATGGACACAAAGTGCTGATACTTTACTTCTTACTCATCCAGAAACTATACCAAAAAAAATGGTAAGATTATCGGCATCAAATTGGGAATTACAAGATTGGACTTTTTTTACCGATAAAGGTATATTATACCAACCATATTATAAATTTGCTGATAGTGAAGTAACCTTAACCCCATCAGGAACTAGCGGAACAATAAGCTTAACATCATCTTCTGATATTTTTACTTCTGGTCATATTGGAACAAAACTTAAATTCAGGGGTATACAATGCGATATAATCGCTTATGATTCCCCAACCGTAGTAACGGTAACTTTGCAAAGTACACTTACCGATACTTCCCCCTCGATAGATTGGCAGGAGCAAGCATTTTCTCCTGTACGTGGCTATCCCATAACCGTAGCTTTTCACCAAGATAGGTTAGTAATCGGTGGTTCAAGAGACCTTCCTAACCGTATTTGGTTTTCTAAATCTGGTAATTTATTCAATTTTGATTTAGGTACAGGATTAGATGATGAATCTATCGAATTTGCCCTCCTTTCCAATCAGGTAAATGCCATAAGAGGAATATTCTCAGGTCGCCACTTACAAGTATTTACAAGCGGAGCAGAATGGATGGTAACAGGCGACCCATTAACTCCGCAAACAGTCCAGCTAAAACGCCAAACAAGAGTAGGTTCAGTAATTGAACGCTATATACCACCAGTTGATGTAGATGGCGCAACTTTGTTCATGTCCAGAAATAAACAGGAAATTCGTGAATTTCTCTACACCGATGTTGAGCAAGCCTACCAAGCAACTGACCTTTCACTACTTTCCCGCCACTTGATAATAAATCCAGTAGACCAAGATTTTGACCAAAAAAGAAGATTGCTCTTCATAATCAGAGGAGATGGTAAATTTGCAACTCTAACTAATTACCGCGCCGAACAAGTAGCAGCATGGACATTGCATGAAACTGATGGTTTGGTTAAATCCGTAACTATAGTAGGAGAAGATGTATATCTTCTAATAGATAGAGGTGGTATTTATTCAATAGAGCAATTTGACGATGCTCTAAATCTAGATGCAGCCCTAAGTGGTACCGCAACTAACCCAACAGCCACATGGTTGGGATTATCTCATTTAGAAGGTCGTAAAGTAACAGCAATAGGGGATGGCATAGTTTATCCTGATTTAACTGTAAATTCTGGGCAAGTAACACTTCCAGAAGAAGTAAGTAATGTTGAAATTGGTCTTCCTTACACTCATATAATTGAACCTCTTCCACCAAGCACTATCAGCGAAGCAGGAGGAGGGCGTATGGCCAGGCTTATCGAAGCAATTTTTCGTATCAAAGATACTTCTGCCTTAAAACTTGATACAGGTAGAGGAATGAATGATATTCCTTTACGTGAAACTAATGAAGTAACTTTAGGCTCTCCACCTCCATCTATAACTGGTGATATTCGTGTAAAATCAATCGGCTGGCAGCCAAAACTAACTTCTCCTTTATGGAAGATAGAGCAAGATAACCCCTTACCATTTACACTGCTTTCTGTAATCACAGAAATCAAGGTAAACGACTAATTTTAATTAATCTTCAAATAAACACAGGAACAAAATCCATGACCGAAGAACATATCCAAATGCCGGACATAGAACCGGTAATACGTTATAATGCCGATGGTGTAACTCTAACTTATTCATATCCTTTTCCAATATTTAAAAACGAAGATATTGTCGTTTATTTTGATGGCGCTAGGCAATATTCAGGGTTTGAAGTAAGTGGAGCAGGGCAGACCGAAGGCGGAACAATAACTTTTGATATTGCTCCTGCAAATGGCATAATCATAACTTTGATGCGTAAACTTTCAATTGAACGTGTAACAGATTTTATGGAAGGTGGCAGCCTATCTGCCAAAGCTCTTAATAATGAACTTGATTATCTGATGGCATCTTTACAGCAGATAGACCGTGAAAATAATACAATGTTACGATATTCCGATTATGAACAACCAGCCAGTAATATTTTACCAACAAAATCTCAAAGGGCAAATAAAGCATTGGGCTTTGATGAAAGCGGCGAGCCAATTGCAGTATCTTTATCTGCTTCTTCTATGCCTGCTGATTTTACTGCTACTGGAACAGGAGCAATAACTAGAACTGTACCAGATAAATTGGCAGATTTTATCTCTGTAATGGATTTTGGTGCTGTTGGTGATGGTCTAACTGATGATAGTTTAGCTTTCCAACAAGCTCTTGCTGCTCATGATTCTATCTATATTCCCTCTGGAACATATTTAATAACCAGCCCCATAACTTTATCAGAAAATCAATCAATTATTGGTGCAGGGCAAACTACAATTATCAAATGCCAAAATTCTAACTTTAATGCAATAGAAATAGTGGCAGGTTACACATCTATTTCAAATTTAAGAATAGAAAACGGAGCAGCAGGCATAAAACTTTATGGAAGAGATAGTTCATGCGTACAAAATTCTATCACCGATATATCAATATGGCAGGCACAAATAGGAATAGAATTAGATGGTTATAACGACAGCGCAAAACCATGCTATTGGAATAATTTTGCCAGAATCTTAATAGCTCAACCTTTTGTAAATGGTGTTCATTTAAAGCTTTCTGGAGCAGGTGATACTCCTAATGCTAACCGTTTTCACATGGTCAGAGTTTATTCATTAGATGCCGCCACTTCTGGACATGGTTTTTATGTGGAAAAAGGCTCTTTTAATAACAGCTTCACCGATTGTGAAAGCAATGTAAATGGAGCAACAGCCCAAAGCTGTTTTACTTGTGGAGCAGGAAGCAATAAAACCCTTTTGGTAAATATCTACACAGAATCCAGTAACGGTGTCCCTAATGTGAAATTAGAAGCAGGTTCAATTGAAACAATGATTATGAATTTGTTTTCTGCTTCTGATGGTGCAGCAATTTGGGATTTATCAGGTGGAAATTATGATGCAATAAATGCAGGCTATCCAGA
This sequence comes from Micavibrio sp., assembly GCA_027051315.1. Lineage (GTDB taxonomy): Bacteria > Pseudomonadota > Alphaproteobacteria > Micavibrionales > Micavibrionaceae > JALTZE01. The sequence goes on along the minus strand of JALTZE010000164.1, from coordinate 7,803 downwards.
TAAAAATACTTTAAGAAAAACTTCTATATCTGACCTCAAAGCCACCTTAATGCGCTATGATACCGAATATATAGATACGGCAGGCATAACAGATGTAGATTTATCTCATACGATTCATCTGGTTTCAGCCACTAACGGTGCAATTGAAATGAAACTTCCTGCCGCTTCCACCGCTGCGGGAGCAGAAATAACCATTAAAAAATTAGATAACAGCGAAAATCTTGTAACTATTACCGAAGACAATGCTACGGGGCCCGATGGCAAAGTTCAATCATTAGGTGGTCAATATGATTATATGACCGTAATATCAAATGGCGCTAACTGGCATGTAAAATCTTCTAATCGTATGGCAGGTAATACCAGATTTTTTGATGGGACAGGTGTCTATAATATTGATATGGCCGTAGATACATATTTACTTTCCAGCTTTGGCGGAGCATTAGAAGCAAGACTTCCTCCTGCAAATGCCGCTGAATCTATCGGTAGAACAATAACTATCAAAAAAACAGATTCTTCAACAAATGCAATTACGGTAACTGAACAAGGCGGAGCAGGACCTGATAATTATTCTCAACCTTTATCCAGCCAGTACGAAGCCATAACAATAGTATCAAACGGGGCGAGTTGGTATATAATCTCCAAATTTTAAGTTTCTTTCATAATTCCTTACACAATAATTGCATAAAATAAAAGGCTTCTTATGACTCAAAAAAATACTCAAAAGCTAGAAAATAAAACTAGAAAATCAATAGCAACTTTTCTTCCCGAAGCAATAAAAACCACTTTAAATTCCTATCATGAATTTTCTTCTGGTATTGTTCCTGACGATGCCAAGGGATTTTCTGCCCATCATAGTGCTTGTAAAGTTGCAATAGCCCATATAGAGCTATTGATAAAACTTGCTAGATGGGCAGACCTTCCCGATAAAACCATAGAAGATGAAGCAGAAAATGATATATTGGCGCAGATGATAAATTCAGCTCAAATAGAGCTAGAGGAGTATAATAATAAAAATTTGACATAACTATAGATTTGATGTATTTATATACACTGAATAATTTGAGGTTTTTTAGCTATGATTGTAACTATTAGACAAACAATAGACCGTATAAAAATATACCAAAAATATCCAGAACTTGATTTAATTAATAGAGATTATCAAATACATGGTAAAGTATTTTACAGTAGTCTTTTTGATTTTGCAGCTAGACCAGAACAATCTTTGGCAAAATCGGTTTTATTTGCATATGATGGTGAAGACATAGAAAATATGCCATGTACTAATAAAGAATTTTCTGATATTAAAAGAATGTATAATTTATTACGCGAAATGGACAAAAGATATAAAGAACAGAGCCGTTCACGTAATATTACCAATAAGGTAAGAGAATGTACGAAATATTTTAGAATGGCTATGGTTGTAGGATTATGCGAAAAAGATAAAAATGCCAAAGAAACTATTTTTAACAGATTCACGGACAAATGCGCAGAAATACAAAAATCCATGTCAGATGCAGAAATAAATACATGTAGTAAAATATTTAGTCCAGTCCTAAATAGATAAGAAATCACAGATAGGCAAGCAATGAATAATTTGTTTAATTATTCTATAGGTTGCCTTTTTTAACTATAATACATTTCCTACTTCCATATGGAATTAAGCTCTATCCTTATTGCCATTATCTTTTCAATACGATTATAGATTCCCAGTGTCTATGTCTAAATTTTTGTATCTCTCTATCTGCTTTTTTTATACTTTCTTCTAGATTATCTGTAGTTACTTTAGCGGCATCACTAAAATCTCTAACACTATCGGGAATGGCGTCTTTAAGCCCATTATTATCAGCTGCATCAACTGCTGCTGGTACGCCATAGCCTACAGCACCTGTTATCGCCGTAGATAAAAAAGCTGCTTTTAATAATGATCCCCTAATACTCATATTATACCTCTCTATTTGTTTTCTATCAGAGTAACATAAATATCTGTAAAATATCAAATATATCTAATTTCATAAATAAAAACAGGAGATTACATGAATGTCTTACCAAAACAAGGCAAGTTTTCCTATATTCTTAATTATATGGAATCGCTTGCAAAAACAATCCACCCCGAACATACATCTAAGAATGTCATATTGGCTGGAAGAAAATTGGAAAAAAGGGGAGCGTCATCTCCTTTTAATGGCGTTTCGTTCCTCTGGAAAATCAACGATAACAGGATTATTCTGCGCTTGGCTTTTTTATATAAATCCTGATTTACGTATATTGGTTATGGCAGCTGATACCGCTCTTGCTCGTAAAATGGTCAGAAATGTAAAAAGAATAATTGAACGTCACCCATTAACAAATCACCTTAAACCTGAAAAAGCTGACCAGTGGGCATCTGATAAATTCACCATAAACCGTAAAAAAGAATTACGGGATTCTTCCATGATGGCAAAAGGTATAAGCTCCAATATAACGGGAAGTCGTGCAGATATAGTAATATGTGATGATGTGGAAGTACCTAATACTTGTGATACTGCTGAAAAAAGAATAGAGCTTCGAAGACGCCTCCATGAAATAGAATATGTTTTAGTAGCAGGAGGAACACAAATTTATATAGGAACACCACACAGCTATTATACAATATATGCCCAAAAACCAAGAAAAGAAATCGGAGAAGATAATATATTCTTACAAGGATTTAATCGTTTAAAAATTCCTGTTTTGGACATTGAAAATAAACCAGCATGGCCAGAAAGATATACTATAGAAGATATAGAAAGAATGAAAAATCAAACAGGATTAGCAAAATTCAAAAGCCAAATGATGTTAGAGCCTGTAAATATAACTCAAGGTCGCCTAAATCCTGCCGATTTGAATATATATAATGCCAAATTAGAATATACAGAAGCAGCAAAACAATCCATACTAAGCATAAAGGGTAAAAGGCTAGTATCTGCTAGTGCATGGTGGGACCCAGCTTTTGGCTCTGCCAAAGGTGATGGTAGTGTGCTTGCATGTGTATATACTGACGAAGACGGAGATTATTGGCTTCATCATCTTGAATATATAAAAAATTCAATTAATAGCGAAGAAGATGAAGCAACAGCTCAATGTCAAAAAATATGCGATTTAGTAAAAAAACTTTACCTTCCGTCAGTAACAATAGAAACTAATGGAATCGGTAAATTCTTACCAGCTATATTGCGTCGTGAGCTTGGTAAAGCAGGCTATGCCTGTTCGGTAATTGAGGTAAATTCCAGACAAAATAAAGACATAAGAATTTTAGAAGCCTTCGACGCAGTATTGGCAGCCAGAGCATTATATGTAAATAAAAATGTTCTAAAAACCCCTTTTCTTACAGAAATGCAAGAATGGGTACCAGGTAAATCTTCTGGTCACGATGATGGGCTAGATGCCGTAGCGGGCGCGTTACTTTCTGAGCCGATAAGGCTTAAGAAAATTTATGGCTCTTTTAAGAATCGATGGTCTAAAAGCAATAATATCCATAATATTAATAGTGATTTTGAAATATAATTATTTAGAACTTTGTGTATTTCAACCAACAACCGCCTTTTGGCAGTTTTTCTACGGAGAAAATAAAATGATAACAGGAGATTTATCATGGTGGATAACCGCCATTGATATTCCAGCGATGTCAGCCTTATTCTGGCTTATCTGGAGAACAAGAAAAGACAGCGAAAAAAAGATAGATGAGCTAAAAGAAAGTCTAGAATTTAGGTCAAACCAGCTAAGAGAGGGATTATATGCTTTCAAACTAGAAGTAGCTAAATCATATACCAAAAATGGTGAAGTTAAAGAACTAGAACAAAGACTTGTTGACCATCTTTTAAGAATTGAATCAAAACTCGATGCTACTGCATTGAAAACAGAATCATTAAAGGCAAAGCAAAGGTAAAATCATGTCAAAAAATAATATATTTAGATTGTTCCTAAAACCAAAGGAACAACCCTTAACCGACTCTGAAAATTTTTATAAGAAACTTGAAATTGATACACTGGCCCGTACCCTATGGGGGGAAGCAAGAGGAGAGGGCAGTAAAGGAATGCAAGCAGTAGCAAATGTAATTATCAATAGAAGAGATATTTCACGTAAATTAGGCTCGTATTGGTGGGGAAATGATATAATTAATATATGCCAAAAACCTTACCAATTTAGCTGTTGGAATCGTTCTGACCCTAATTATCCTAAATTAATGAATGTAACTGAAAAAGATATTCAATTTCAAAATGCAATCCAATTATCTAAAAGGGCTTTATCAGGTACTTTAGATGATATAACCAAAGGTTCTACTCACTATCATGCAAAATCTGTAACCCCCTTTTGGGCAAAAAAAGAAACTCCATTACTAACCTTAAAAAATCATAAATTTTATAGATTAATAGAAATATAAGGAAGATAAAATGCCCTCTCCAATAGCAGCAATAATAGCACAAATAGGTGTACCAGTTTTAGCAAAAACATTAGGAAGCTCATTAAAGAAAATAGATAATTCTATTGCTCGTACAGCATCAGAAGCTTTGGATAATCTTGATGAAATATTTAAAAATGGAAAAATCTCTCCAGAACAGATAGAAGAATTAAACAGGCATACCGAAAAAATGGCTGAGATTATGATTCAAGAAAAGAATATAACCCTCTATGAAATAAACAAATCTTTGCGTAAAGAAATATCATCAGATGATGCCTATGTAAGAAGAATGCGCCCCACTTTTGGTTATCTTATGGCTATTACTTGGAGCATACAAATGATTTCCCTTGCTTACATAATTATATTCGAAACATCAAAAGCCCATATAATATTACAGGCAATGGAATCTTTAGGTACTATTTGGGCTGTTGCGTTATCTGTTCTTGGTATCTATGTTTACAAAAGAAGCTCTGATAAATATCAATTAGGTAAATTTATTGATACTATATCTCCACCATTAATAACAAGAACAGCAATAAAAAATTCCAATGAAAGCAAAGCTGGCAATAACAATGATTATAACAGCTTTAATAATTAATAAGTCCTACCCCTGATAGGTTACAATCCTAACTACCATTTATCATAAGATGGGTCGCTATTGCCCCTGCATATCCTAATGCTAAAATAGGTGCCCATCTTAAATGATAACTGAAAGTATAAAGCCCTCTTGCAACTCCCATAAGAGCAACACCAGCAGCAGAACCAATTGAAAGCAATGAACCACCAATACCAGTTGTCAGCGTAATCAAAAGCCACTGATTTTGGCTTAATTCTGGTTCCATAGTTAAAACAGCAAACATCACAGGTATATTATCAATAAGAGCAGATACAATACCAAGCATAATATTTGTATTTGTTGCCCCAAATCCATCATACATTGTGCTGGATACAAGCTCTAAATATCCAAGGAAGGCCAACCCTCCGACAGAGAAAATAACCCCAAAGAAGAATAAAAGCGTATCCCATTCCGAAGATGCAACAGATTCCAATATATCAAAGCTTTTATCTTTTTTTGTGCCTACATTTCTTATGTAATAAGAAGCTATCATCAACAGCCCGAGCCCTGTCATCATTCCTATAAATGGAGGAAGCCCAAGCAACTGCTCCCCACCAACGGCCAAAGATATAGTTAATATGCCAAGTGTAATAATTGTCTTTGCTCCACGCCTCATTTTAACTTCTTCTTTCACTGCCCACGGATGTTGTTTTTCGACAAAAAACGACATTATAAATGCAGGAATTAAAAAACATACTACTGACGGAATAAATAAGGAGAAAAATTCAAAAAAATCAATATGACCAGCTTGCCATACCATCAAAGTAGTTATATCTCCAAATGGGCTAAATGCTCCCCCCGCATTGGCAGCATTTACAACATTGATACAGCTAATCCCAACAAATTTAGGATTATTAGCCCCCACAGCCATAATCACCGCCCCCATTACAAGAGCAGTAGTAAGATTATCTGCTATCGGTGATAAGAAAAAAGCAAGCAACCCAGTAACCCAAAAAAGTTGCCTAAAATTAAGTCCAGCTTTTACTAATTTTGCTCTTAATGTTGAAAAAACTTTCCTTTGCTGCATCGCACTAATATATGTCATAGCTGCTAACAAAAATAATAATAATGAGCCATATTCAAGCAATCCATGTTCTATAACAAATTTAAGATGTTCATGACTTACACCATATTGCGGTGCTATATAACCTATCGTAAGCCATATTATCCCAGCCCCCAAAAGAACAGGCTTTGATTTTCTCATATGCGTATGTTCTTCTAATAAAACCAGAAGATAGGAAATTATAAACACAGCTATACAAAAATAAGCACCTATATTTTTCCCCATTTCTGGAATAACCAAAGCATATGAATAATCCTGATTGGCAGCATAGGCAATAACAGGGAAAGAAACCGCTATTACAATAGATATAAATAAGGCAAAATAAGAATTCATTATAGATTTTATCCTTTATAAGCTTTTAGAGTATTATCAAGTAAACAAGCTATAGTCATAGGACCAACGCCACCAGGAACAGGGGTAATAGCACTTACCTTACTTTTTACCCCTTCAAAATCGACATCTCCTTCCAATTTACTTTTTCCATCAATTTCAACTCTATTTATTCCCACATCAATAACAATAGCACCTTCTTTTACCCAATCTTTCTTTACCATTTTGTTCCGTCCGACAGCAGCAACCAATATATCAGCTTGCTGACATATTTTTGCAATATTTTTTGTTTTGGAATGGGCAGTAGTAACAGTACAATTTTCCTTTAATAAAAGCTGAGCCATAGGCTTTCCAAATAAATTAGACCTTCCAATAACTACGGCATTAAGCCCAGTAAGATTTTGTTTAACTGACTTTATCAACCTCATCGAACCTTGCGGCGTACAAGGAACTAAACCATCATTCATGCCCAAAAAAAGCTTTCCTGCATTAATGGTAGTAAGACCATCTACGTCTTTTTCTGGCTTTATCATCTGCACAAGCTCTTCTTGAACTTCCGATAAATGAGGGGGGAGGGGAAGCTGGAGCAATATCCCGTGTATATTATCATCTTTGTTAAGCTCTTTAATAACTGCTTCAATATCCTCTTTTGTGCTATTTTCATTCATTTTACGTTCAAATGAAATCATTCCAACATCTTCGGTAGCTTTGATTTTATTTCTGACATAAACTTGCGATGCTGGATTTTCGCCAACCAGAATAACAGCAAGACCAGGTTTTTTATCAAGCTGATTTACCTCATTCTTAATTTCTTCTCTTAATTTGGCAGCAATAGATTTTCCGTCAATAATAATATTGTTCATAATTTCTCCAATTTAGTTATATGCAGATATTATAAGGGATATAAGCGCACTTTCTATAAGTTTAAGTCCAATAATAGCGATAATTGGCGTAAGGTCTATACCTCCAATAGGTGGTACATATTTGCGTATCCGTCTAAAAAGCGGTTCAGTTGCTCTTCTTATCAATTGTACAAGGTTTTTAGCTTGCTCATTTTGCATATTTATAACATTAAAACTCGCAAGCCAGAACAAAGCAACATCAGCAATTATTATCCATATATATATTGAAACAGCCAAAGATATTACAGAGATAAGAAACATAACCTATTTCACCTACATTTATTAAAGCACATATTTAACTAGCAGTTTTTTTATCATTTGCAAATAGTCATATATATGAATATCTTTAAATATATTTAAACAAGAAGGAAGAACGAACAGGAGATTTAATCATATCAGGATTTCAATCCCTACAAGATCTTATTTAAACTTCGCCTCTTTCAACCATTCAATTACTTTTTCTTTTATTTCAAT
>JALTZE010000163.1 GCA_027051315.1 Micavibrio sp. | reverse complement strand
ATGAGTTCTAATATTCCCCAGTCAATAGAAGATGTAAATATTGCAGATTCATTATATATTTATGCGAAAACAGTTTTTACAAATGAAATAGTTACTGATAAAGCTTTGCATATAATTAGATTATGGGAAAAATGGTTTGAAGAAAATGGACAAAACAACTATGTGAAAATACTAAAATCGTATATTGACGATGAAAAATCATATTCTAAAAACATATTATCATTATTAAATAATCTCGGTTTTTCTGCAAAAGAAATGGATAGTGATAAGTTAACTGATGACAAAGAAGAATCCAAAAACAATCAAGAAGATAATTCTCAAAATGAAAATAAAGATAAAAATTCCGATGAAGCAGAAACTGAGAATGGCAATATAGATGAACAAGGCTCGGAAGAAAGTTTGGAAGAAGATAGTTTAATCACAAGTAAAGATGAAAATTTAGAAAATGATGAAATATATGATGATGAAGATGTAATAAATAATGAGTCTGGAGCTTATGAGATTAATGAAAAATCAAATAATCATCATGATGTTGGTGATGGATTTTATACCATATATACGGATATTTTCGATGAAGTTGTAAAGGCAGAAGACCTGGCCGATATTGAAGATTTAACAAAATTAAGGAAGATGTTAGATGAACAGCTTTCTCATTTACAATCAGTAATCGGAAAACTTGCCAACCGTCTACAACGCAAACTTATGGCAAGACAGCAACGAGGCTGGCAATTTGACCTAGAAGAAGGTTATATTGATAATTCAAGACTTGCCAGAGCAGTTGCTAATCCTTCTGTTCCCTTGAGTTTTAAACAAGAACAAGAAGATAATTTCAAAGATACTATTGTTAGTATATTAATTGATAATTCTGGTTCTATGAGAGGAAGACCAATTGCCATTGCGGCAATGTGTACTGATATTTTGGCAAGAACATTGGAACGGTGTGGCGTAAATGTTGAAATAGTTGGCTTTACTACAAAATCTTGGAAAGGTGGCAAGTCCAGAGAATTATGGATAAGTAATGGAAGACCAGAAAATCCTGGTAGGTTAAATGATATAAGACATATTATTTATAAAGCAGCTGATACACCGATGAGGAGAGCTAGGAAAAATTTAGGGCTTATGCTCAAAGAAGGGATATTAAAAGAAAATATTGATGGTGAAGCATTACATTGGGCTTATAACAGGCTTGCCTCACGCCCTGAAAAAAGGAAGATATTAATTGTTATTTCTGATGGGGCGCCTGTTGATGATTCAACTTTATCCGTAAACTCAGTAAATTACCTTGAGGAAGATTTACTCAATATAATTTGCTGGATAGAGGAAAAAACTCCTATAGAAGTTTCTGCTATAGGTATTGGTCATGATGTAACCCGATATTACAAAAACTCTATCACAATCAAAGATGCAAGTGAACTTGCAGAGGCAATGATTTCAAGATTAGAGGATTTGTTTAACAAACATTAATTATGGAATATTATGATTACAAACTCTAAAACCCAAAAATGATAGGAACTATATTATCTCTTCCATTTGTGGTGGTTAGGATTGAATAATGCCTTTTGGAAATATTAATCCCTTCTTCTGCTTCTTTTACAGCCATTTCCAATTCATTTTCTGGGATAATTTCTCTATAATCATCTTTTCCCATACAGGATATTTTAATAATCATAACTATTTTATCTAACCTTGCAGTATTTGCTTCTACTGCATCTTTGCAAGTTTCTAGCTCTGACATTAATTCTATCTTTTCTGTTTCTTCGACAGATAAATGCTGTAAGGCCATAGTATCATATATTTTATTTCTTGAATTAAATTCTTTAACCAATCTTTCTAAATTTGCTTTTTGTTGTATAGTAGTAATAGCTGCTGTTCTTTGCAAATTTTTTGAAAGATGTGAGAAAGCTTTCAAAGAAGTTTCTTTTTTAACTTCAAAATACTCATAAGCTTCGTTTTGCATAGGTAAAGAATATTCTCTTAGCATATAAGATGGATTATTTTTCATATCTTTACATATACTAATATATGTGTTTGCTGCCAAAGCTTCTCGCAATTTAAGTTGAGAAGTCATATCTAAATTTTTTTCTGTTATTGTATAATCTGTTCTATAATTTTCCTGCATAAAAAAATCTGCTATTGCTCTTTCTCCTTTTCCCTCTATTTCAGGAAAAAAAACACTAACATCAACACCATTTAATAAACGCGTTGTTAAAGCCTTAACGAATTCAAGACGCTCTTCTGCATCTGAAATAGCTTGTTTAGCTTCTTGTTTTTTGATTTCTATTTGTTCATCTGAAGGTATTATAAACATTTTTTGCACTCCCTAACGCCATTTTGGAGGCAGTTAAACATAATAATTAACATTATGTCAATATTATATTATATTTTATTGATAGGGATTTTTATGTATTCAATACCGTTTATGGAGTTTCCGAAACCTCCTGAGCGTAAATTTACTTGAATTGATGGTAGCAAAAGTTTGGGAACAGCCATTCCCACATCATCTGTATTTCTTTTGTTTATAAATTCGTTTTTGCTGACTTTATCATTAATTCTTATATTTGATTTTTTTTGTTTTTATATTGTTGTCATGGGCATAACCTCCCTCCCCTGTGGTGGGTAATCATGTCCTACAAATATTCTATAATTATCAGGAAGTCTGAAAAGTTTTTTTATTGAATCATATGAATCAGATGCGCTTCCTCCTGGAAAATCACAACGCCCTGTTCCTACATCTGGCATAAATATTGTGTCTCCTACAAAAACTGCATCCCCTATTACATAGCTGGTATCGGCAGGGGTATGACCTGGTGTATGGATAACTTTTGCTTCAATATCTCCTATTTTAAAAATTTCATTATCTTCAAACAAATAATCAAACTGGCTGCCATCTATGGGAATATCATTTTCCGAATTAAAAATTGGTAACCATGCTTTTAGAACCTTTAATATATGTTTGCTGATAGCTGTTTTTCCACCTAGTTTTTCTTTTATATATTTTGCGGCTGTTAAGTGGTCTGCATGGATATGGGTTTCTAGAATCCATTCAACTTCCATAGCTCTATCTTTTATAAAATCTATGACTATATCTGCTGATTTAGTATCTATGCGCCCTGATGAAATATCAAACCCCAATACAGAGTCAATTACTGCACATTTTTTATTGGTTTTAGATTTTTCAAATATAACATATGTTCATGTTGTTGTTTTATT
>JALTZE010000162.1 GCA_027051315.1 Micavibrio sp. | reverse complement strand
ATAACAGACATTATCAAATTCACTATATCTTGCAACTTTATTTAAAAAATCGTATATCTATTGCAAATATTTTACAATTACGAGAGATAATTAATAATGAGAATTCTTTTGGTAGGGAGCGGTGGTAGAGAACACGCCCTTGCATGGAAACTAATTCAATCACCAAAATGTGATAAATTATTCTGTGCACCAGGTAATGCAGGAATATCACAAATTGCTGAATGTGTTGATATACCCAGTGAAGATATAGAATCTTTAACTCAATTTGCAAAAAATGAAGGAATAGATTTAGTAGTGATAGGCCCCGAAGCTCCTCTTGTTTTGGGATTGGCAGACCGTATGCGTGCCGCAGGAATCAAAGCATTTGGCCCTTCTGGAAAAGCGGCCGAGCTAGAAGGTTCAAAAGGATTTATGAAAGATATTGTTTCTAAATATAATATATCAACCGCTAAATATGGACGCTTCACAGATATAAATGAAGCTACAAAATTTATAAAAAATACTGGCGTTCCAATAGTTGTAAAAACAGACGGTTTAGCAGCTGGCAAAGGCGTGATAATATGCGAAACCGAACAAGAAGCTATAAAAGCTGCCTCTAATATGCTTTCAGGTTCATCATTCGGTGAAGCAGGCAAAGAAATAGTAATAGAAGAATTTTTAGATGGTGAAGAAATAAGCTATTTTACCATTTCTGATGGTAAGACCATATTACCTCTTACTTCTGCACAAGACCATAAGCGTGTAGGGGAAGGCGACACAGGTCCAAATACCGGAGGAATGGGAGCATATAGCCCAGCTCATTTCATAACTCCGCAACTAGAAAAGCAAATAATAAATGAAATAATCCAACCGACAATTGATGGAATGGCAAAAGAAGGAATACCATATACAGGAGTTTTATTTGCTGGATTAATGGTAAAAAACAACAAAGCAAAATTACTGGAATTCAATGTACGTTTTGGTGACCCCGAATGCCAAGAAATAATGATGAGACTTGATTCTGATTTAGTCGATATATTAGAAGCATCTACAGACGAAAAACTTGATAAAATAGCGCAGACAGTAAAATGGAAAGATGAAGTAGCCCTATGCGTAGTAATGGCAGCAAACGGATACCCTGGCTCATATGTAAAAAACACACCAATCTATAACATAGAAGAAGCAGAAAAAATAGATAATGTTTGCGTATTCCATGCTGGAACAGCCTATAATGATAATAAAGAAATAATCAGCATTGGTGGAAGAGTACTTGGCGTAACTGCACTTGGCAAAGATTTTGCTCAGGCAAAAGAAAAAGCATATGACGCAGTTAAAAAAATAAAATGGGACGAAGGATTTTACCGCCGTGATATAGGATGGCGTGCTATTTCCTAAAAATCAGAGCTCAAATAAAAACTTTCCTGTTAACACTTTATAAATGAAATGATAGTATAGCTTATATCAACTAATGTGCTATCTACACAACGAAGATAGACATTTCATAAAAATAATAAATATAACAGGGAAAATATCCACATAATGCTAAAAGGACAGTCAAAAGTTAAGGATAATCTTGCGAGCAATCTTGCCTCATATGCAAGAAGAAGAAGCTATAAAAAAGGCGAAATTATTTTCAAAGAAAATGAAGAAAGAACATATGCTTTTATTATAGAAAAAGGCAAAGTAAGTATAAAAGATGAAAATGAGAAAACTCTTGCAAAACTAGGAGCAGGAGAAATTTTCGGGGAAATGGCTCTTATCGAAGAAGGACAAAGAACGGCAAATGCAATAGCATCAACACAATGTGAACTATTTCTTATCTCCAGAGATACATTATTCGATAAAATGAATAATATAGACCCTCTAATATCATTATTGATAAGTATGCTTGTCGAAAGATATAGAATGACAAGAATTCATCTTCCAGAATCAATTAAACAAGAAAGCCCAGCAGACCTCATAGATATTATGAGAGAAAGAGAAAAAGAAACGAACTCTTCTCCTGTTAAAGATATACTTACAAGCCAGAAAATAGCTCTAAATGAATTAAAAACCGAACAAGAACTCAGACAAGCAATTGAGAAAAAAGAATTCTCACCTTTTTTTCAACCTATAATAAGATTATCCGATAATAAAATAGTCGGATTTGAAACATTAATCAGGTGGTTTAACCCCGAAAAAGGTATGATATTTCCAGATGAATTTATACCCGTAGCAGAAAGAACAAATATAATAGATATGTTAGATTCGCTAATGCTTGAAAAATCATGTGAATTTTTGCCAAAACTGCAAGAAACAAGTAATACAGATTTATTTTTAAGTGTTAATTTATCAGGAATAAATTTTGAGAATGAACATCTTTCCGAGAAAATTAATCAAACCATAAAAAAATCAAATATTAATCAATCACATATTCGCCTTGAAATAACGGAAAGTGCTCTGATTAATGCAGAACTCGCACTCTCAGCCTTAAGTAAACTAAAAAGAATCGGAGTAGGTATAGCTCTTGATGATTTTGGTACTGGATATTCATCATTAGGATATCTCCATAAATTTCCAATTGATATATTAAAAATAGACCGTTCTTTCGTATCTCAAATCAGCACCGATGAAAAAGGAATTGATATAATACGTGCTATTGCCAATCTTGCTCATAATTTTAGATTAAAAGTAGTAGCAGAAGGGATAGAAACAAAAGAAGACGAACAAATTATAAAAGAACTTGGCTGCGAATATGGACAAGGATATTACTACTCAAAACCAATTTCTTACGAAGAAGCAGTTAATCTATTAAAGGAATTTTCCTAATAGAAATTAGCTATAAACCAGCTATCGTAATAATTTTGGAGTATATCTTATCTTTCCATCTACAAATAATTTTTGACTATTATCCATTTTTCTAAACAAATCTATTACATCATTTTTTAGGCCTTCTGGCTGTGGAGGAGGGATTATTCCTAATTCTATATCTTCTTCATCTGCAATTAGCCACCTACATATATGTGCTGGAATTTCTATAGAATCAGGAGGAGTATATTCAGAATATTCAAGATTATCTGTATTATATATAAATACGAAATTTCCTTCTAATTCACGTAATAATGGGATTTGCCCATTTATTCCTAATTTCCTATCAAACATTCTTGGAGTAAATTTTATATTAGCCATTAACTCTGGATAATCACTTAAACAAGGACGTAAAATTACATTATCAAAATATTTTGCTAATTCTCTTCCTGAT
>JALTZE010000161.1 GCA_027051315.1 Micavibrio sp. | reverse complement strand
CTTTATATTCAATATTTATAGTTTCTCCATTTTCAGGATTTATCCATTGTCCGCTTATTTTATAAGGTGAGGCTAAGTTGTTGGTAATGGGAATTACATTATCAAGATTTTCGGCAAAGAAAAGTTCTATTAATTCTATGGCTATTTTTTTAGGACTTATTTTTGATGAATTTGCAAGAATTATGAGTGATGCGTCAAGTTCTGGCGAATAAAAAATACAATTTGCATAACCTTTTTCCCATATTCCTTCATATCCATGAAGATGTATATTTTTATATTTGAGCTTTTGCATTCCTAAGCAGTATGTGTGTGTTGTTCCGTCTTTGGTAATAAGTGGAGTAAAAAGAGGGGAAAGATTAATATTGTTGCAATTTTGTGATTTAAGTATTGAAGCCCATATTTTTAAATCGGAAAGATTTGTAATTATATGTCCATTACCGTATGAAGTGCGGTATATTTCTCCTTTTATAATATTTTCTTCATCTGTGTAATAATAGGGATATGCTAGGTTCTTTTCTATTTTTACTGCTTTTTCATCTCCTGTTGTATTATTCATTCCAAGAGGAGACCATATGATTTCTTTTAGGTAATTATCGAGGTGTTTTCCTGTAACTTTTTCTATTATAGTGGCGATGATTATATAGTTGGTATTGTTATATGTGAAATATTCTCCTGCTTTGCTATTTGCTGATTTCATAATATTTATGATTGCAAGATGGTCTTTTATTGAGTGATAAGAATCGTTAAAGCTTCCGCATATTGGGAATATATCATATCCTTCATATAAACCTGATGACATTGAAAGAAGATGTCGGATTGTTATTTCTTCGTTCAGATTTATTTCGTCTAAATAATTAGCAGCAGGACTATCAAGCGATATAAGACCATCTTGTTGTAATTTGATACAAGCAGCTGCAATAAACATTTTGGAAGATGTGGCTATATTAAATTTGGTGTGTTCATTTATAGGAATGGAATATTGAAGTTCTGCCATTCCGTCAAAATATTCGAATATTGTTTCATTATTTTTTACTATTGATATTATAGCGCCTGATTTTTCAGGAATAACATATTTTGATAATAATTCTTTTGCTTGGTTTGTTTTGTTGTTTGTTTTGTTCATGGAATTTTAATTTTGGGATTTTAATTTGGGAAAGTTAAACTTGGTAGCTTGCCAGTATGACATAGTCTGTATAGACTTCAAAATTATTTATTATTTTTAGGATAAAAGTGATATGGGAAAATATAATTTTCACAAAAGTAGAACGTTAATTTATTCAAAACGAAAAATATTACCAAAGAAGCCTTCTTTGTTAAGGCGTTCGGGATATGTGATAGGAAAAGCGTTTAAAAGAATGTTTATGGTTTTGGGAGGATTGATTTTTCTGTCTGCTTTGATTTCTACTATTTCTACTTCTTTTATGATGAAAAATATGGATATGTCTGTAAGTGATAAATCCGTATTGTTATTGAAAATTGAAGGAAATATACCAGAAGTTAGAAGAAGCGGATATTTCCCAGACCCGTTTGCAGGAAGAGAGGCTACTCTTGACCAAATTATAACAGCCATTGATAAAGCGACATTAGATGAAAATATAAAAGGTATAGTTTTATCTCTTAAAGGGGCGAGTATAACTATTGCACAAGCTCAGGAATTAAGAGATGCTGTGAAAAAATTTAAGGATAGTGGAAAATTTAGTGTTTCATATGCTGTTTCATATGGTGAAGGAGGTTCTGCTCTTGCCAATTATTATTTGGCATCTGCTTTTGATACTATATGGATGCAGCCGATAGGTATTGTTTCTATCGCTGGATTTAATGCAGAAATGCCATTTTTAAAAGATTTCTTCGAAAAGATAGGGGTGAGAGGGCATTTTATACAGCGTAAAGAGTATAAAAGTGCTATGGAAAGTTTCACACGTTCTGGAATGTCTGAATATAACAAAGAAAGTATGGAAGCGGTTATTGATGATTTATTTAGTCAGATAGTTGCTGATATTTCTGCTGATAGGAATATTGCTCCTGAACAGTTTAGTGAATACATAAATCAAGGTATATTTGTTGATAAAGAAGCATTATCGCAAGGTTTGGTTGATAGAGTTGGCTATAGCGATATGGTTGTTGGGGAAATAAGGGAAATAGTAGATTCTAATCCTGAAAGTAAAAATGTCGATTTCATACCAGTTGAAGAATATTATAAATATATAATATCAAAAAGTACCAAAGAATTTGAACAAAAAGAGGAAATAGCAGTTGTTCATATCAATGGGGCTATTGTTCAAAGTGATAAGAGAAAATCATATATGGGGGCTCCTTTGGGAATTGGGGGGAGCGTTGTCGCTGCTGATAATATTGCAGATATATTATATGATATAGCAGATGATAAAGATATTAAGGCGGTTTTATTAAGGATTAATTCACCTGGGGGTTCTCCTGCTGCTTCTGAAACTATTCGTAGAGCAATATTAAGAGTTAAGGAAAAAGGAAAGAAAGTTGTTGTATCGATGGGTGGTGCGGCTGCTTCTGGTGGATATTGGATTTCTGCTGATGCTGATTATATTTTTGCACAAAATTCTACCTTGACGGGGTCTATAGGTGTGATTGGTGGAAAATTTGATTTAGCAGGGCTTTGGGATAAGCTTTCAATTAATTGGGAAAGTATAAATAAGGGTGAGAATTCTACAATATGGTCAATTAATCAGGGTTTTTCTGAAGGTGAATTAAAAGTTATGTCCCGTATGATGGATAATGTTTATGAAAATTTTGTGAATCTGGTTTCATCAGGGAGAAATATGTCGATAGAAGAAGTTGAAAAAATTGCCAAAGGACGAGTATGGACTGGGAATGATGGGCTTGAAAATGGTTTGGTTGATGAAATAGGGGGGTATCTTGATGCGCTGGATAAAGTTGCTGAGATTATTGGAAAAACCGATAGAGGTGATTTGTCGATAGTGATATTGCCTCGTCCGAAAAATCCTGTTGAGGAAATATTGGATATTATTGGTATGCAGGTGATGGCAACTGGGTTTTTCTCTTCTATTTTTTCTGCGGTAAATAATAGCTCTGTTATTGAAACTATGAATGTTTTAGATGATTCTAATGGAGTTATGATTTATAGCAATTTTGAAAGATGATATTAAATTTTATTGTTTTTTACAAAATATTTGCTTTTTTTATAGAAATGTTTAAATTATCGGTAGTGACAGGGCGTTAGAACCCTAA